>JBILYY010000111.1:0-11141 GCA_044377495.1 Bacteriovoracaceae bacterium
CCTTTAGCCTCGGTCAAAGGCACATCGATTCCCCAGTCCAAGTCGCGGGTAATCGCTCTATCTACTAAATTATCTTTCGTGAGAGATTCAACAAAAGGCACAACATTTTTACGCCATGTCGTTTTCTTTGTTTCAAACCATGCTTGGAATTTTTCAAATGATTTTGAAAGCATGAGGTACCACTGAAATGAATCAACAGTTGCGACATTTTTACTTCCACAAAATTTACAAACGGGTTTTAAAAGTTTAAGCGGATCAATCCACGTACCACAGCTTGGACACTCATCGCCCCTTGCTTCAGGATAATGACAAACGTAACACTCGCCTTCAACAAATCGATCAGGCAAAAAGTTTTTACAATCTTGGCACTGAAGCTGTTGTTCAGCTTTCTTTTCGATCAGTCCCTTTCCAAGAAGATCATTGAACCACTTAAGTGTTTCTTCTTTGTGGTATGGGGCCGATGTTTGGCCAAAAAAATCGAATTTTATGTCATATTTATCAAACAGCTCTTTATGTGTTTTGTGCCACTCGTTTACGTATTCCTGATAGCTTATTTTGGCTTTTTGAGCATTTTGCATGATTGCCACGCCATGTTCATCAGAACCGCTAATATGGATCGCTTTGTCACCTTTTAGCTTCTTGTGGCGGGTAAATATGTCAGCAGGCAGATAAACACCAGCGATGTGACCGAAATGAATAGGCCCATTGGCATAAGGAAGTGCGGAAGTTATCAGATATTTCATATCGCCTCAAATGAAAGGTATTTAGCACGCGGTTTAGAGCGAATTTTAGTCTACAAAGTAAGAGGTTTTTTGTCTTTTGATTTTGACACTTCCCCAGGTGTTTTTTATGCTGTCCCAGAATGATATCCCTTACTGGTTTAAATCCTCAACAACGCGAAGCTGCCGAGACTGTCCTAGGTCCGGTTCTTATCCTGGCCGGTGCTGGTTCCGGGAAGACTCGTACAGTCACCTACCGCATCGCCCATATGCTTGAAAACCTCAAGATCCCTGGTAAAGAGATTCTTGCCGTAAGTTTCACCAATAAGGCCGCCACTGAAATGAAGGAGCGTGTCGCTCATCTCGTACCTGCCAAGGTCAGAAAAGGTACTACGCTTTCTACTTTCCACTCGCTGGGAATTCGTATCTTGCGCGAAGATATTCACCATTTGGGCTACAACAACCTGTTTAGTATTTATGATCAGGCCGATCAGATGAGCATCGTCAGAGAAGCGTTAAAAAATTACCGTTCAGAAAAAACTTATGACCGCTCAACCGTGATGTCCAAAATCGGACTGCTAAAGAACAAAGGTATATCACCAACGGATTTTACCAAGAGTTCAGAATACGACCCTGAAAATAATTATGACGGCGCGACTGAATTTGCCTACCACTATTATCAAGAAAAACTTCAGTTCTATAACGCGCTTGATTTTGACGACATTCTTTTTTTAGTGGTCAGGCTCTTTAAAGAATTTCCGGAAGTGGCCAAGAAATATTCGGAGCGATTTAAATACATTATGATTGATGAGTATCAAGATACAAATCAACTTCAGTTCAGCATGATTCAAGCACTGACAAGTACTCACGAGAATATTTGCGTTGTAGGTGATGATGATCAGGCGATCTACTCATTTCGAGGGGCCGACATTTCCAACATCCTTAATTTTGAAAAGCAGTACAAGGAAGTAAAAGTCATTAAGCTTGAAGAAAACTATCGCTCAACTTTTCCTATTTTAAATCTTGCCAACAAAGTCATTGAACAAAATATTAACCGCAAAGACAAAACCATGCGGACCTCTTTAATGGAAGGCGCTTTACCTCAATTATGGGCCACAGGTGACTCAGATCACGAAGCCGCAATAGTCGTTGAAGAAATTATTAAACTTCAATCTCACGGCCTATTGCTTTCTGATATGGCCATTCTTTACCGGTCAAATACCCAGGTTCCACCGTTTGAAGATCAACTTCGAATCTCTCAAGTGCCTTACCACATTATTGGTGGCCAGAAATTTTATGAAAAGAAAGAAATCAAAGACATCATTGCCTATTTGACGCTCATTCAGAATCCAAGAGACGAGCTTGCTCTGAGGAGAATTCTGAACGTTCCAAATCGTGGTATTGGTTCAGTTACCCTGAATAAGAATCTCGCTACCGCAAAAGAGCAAAAACGACATCTGCTGCAGGTTCTATCCGATGAGGAAGAAAATGAGAATATCAAAGACTTTGTAGTGTTGATTAGAAACTACCAGCGAGTCTTTAATGAAAAACCATTAGTTCAGGCAATCGATCAACTGCTTGAAGAAATTCAGTATAACGATTTCATTGATAAGAGCTATGATTCTGCGAAACTTTCCAATCGCAAACGTGAAGATGTAAAAAACTTTCTTATGACTGCCGACCGATTCCAGGACAGGTACCATGATGATGCTACTTTAAAAAACTTCGTTGAACGACTTCTCTTAGCTGATTCACATGATCGCAATTCACCTGGTGATGACACGAAAAAAAATGAAGTTACACTTATGACTCTTCATGCTTCCAAAGGTCTTGAATTTGATAACGTATTCCTGATTGGTATGGAGGAAGAGCTTCTACCTCACAAGAAGACGATTCAAGACGGGTCCGATATTTCAGAGGAGCGCCGTCTTTGTTATGTCGGTGTTACGCGTGCTCGTAAAAAACTTATTATGACCTACGCAAAAGAAAGGAAAATGTATAACAAGATGTTTCCTCGCTTCAAATCACGATTCGTCATGGAGCTTGAAGGTTGTTATAAAGAGCTAGATCGTACGAACTTCGGAGAAATGTCTGAAGATGAAGTCACTGATTTTAAAAAGAACTTTTTTGGTAACTTAATGGACTCATTAAAATGAAAATTATTCAAAACATTCTTAGTATTATTCCTAACGCTCACAACTGGCTTTCTGATAAAGATTTTATCTGGTGGCCCTTTTCTTTTCTTCGCCCGTCACCTGAAACATTTATGACTGTTAAGCACACATTACTTATGACTGCTTGTTTCGGTGGTTTGTCTGTTTTAATGTTCGTTGGATTTTCAGTTGTAAATAACATGTTTACAGCTTCTTCAGCATTCAACACTTTCGTTATTTGTTTTGGCGGCTTTTTCTTATGGTTCAATCTTGTAACCAAGCCTCTTTGGAATTACCGGGCCCGCCAACTTTCAAAAAAATAAATAGGCCATCCCTGGCCAAGAAGTTCCATCCTTGGAAGACCTCGTCCTGACGTCTTTATCGAATTATTTAGATTTAATAGTTGGCGGTGCTGTATCGATTAGATTTTCAGGTAACATGTTTCCTGAGGTGTAACCTGTAATTGTGTAAGCTCTTGGCAAATAAATACCAAGGGTGAGAAATGAAATGAGAATATCTTGTGGATTCTTTTGTTCGTAAATAATTAGCTTCGAAATACTGTCGTAGCCAGCCTTTCTAACTTCTTCATCGATAAAGACTTCATGATTCTCAGGTTTAGAGCCCCAGAAATAAAAGTCTTGATGGCCTGTAATTGAGACTTCTTTCTGGTGTTTAGGGTTTCCATCAAAAGAAACAGGAATTGAATTATGAGAACGAAAGTGAATTGTCGTGCAAGAAAAAGAACTCAATAACAAAATAAAACCAAAAAGATTTTTCATATTCTTTAATTCTTAAGGCAGTGCTTCGACTTGTCAAAAATTATTTTCTCAACTTTGATTTTCTGAAACTGGTCCGATGATTAGAGATCAGTTTCGAGCGTGCGAGAGATTGTTTTATTAGTCATTTGGAGCGATAGGACCAGTTTCAAAAAATTATACTTTACCCGTATTAAAATATGCGGTTAGAAACTTAGATTCCGTTTTTTTGTTCACTTTCTCTAAAATGAACTTTGAAGCCGAAGCAAGTTTTGAAATATCAATCCCGGTTTCTAAACCCAATGATTGTAAAAGGTACCAAACGTCCTCAGTCGCAACGTTTCCTGTTGCTCCTTTAGCGTATGGGCAACCACCTAAACCACCAGCAGATGAATCAAAGGTTTTAATTCCTTCTTCAAGAGATACGTGAATATTTATAAGCGCCATGCCTCGAGTATCATGAAAATGCATTGCCAACTTATCAACAGGGAAATTCTTTTTTAGTTCCTTAATATACTCACGAACCTGATTCGGAGTCGCCACACCAATTGTATCGCCAACAGAAACTTCATAAACACCAAGTTCAAAAAACTTTTCAGTAACCTGAAGAAGTTTTTTCACATCCATCTTGCCTTCGTAAGGACAGCCGAAAGCTGTTGAAATATAACCTCTCACTCGGACATTATCTTTTAAAGCAAGTGAAGCAACCTCTTTCATTTTTTCAAAAGTTTCAGCAACAGTGGCATTGACATTTTTTTTCGTAAAAGAATCAGATGTTGCCGCAAAAAGGGCTATTTCCTTAACACCAAGAGCTTTGGCCGCTTCATAGCCCTTCACATTTGGGACAAGGCACGGAAAATTAATTTGAGTGTGCCCTAATTTCTCATAAACTTTTTTAAACAGATCGGTAGCATCACTCATTTGAGGAATAGCTTCTGCTTTTACAAAACTTGTGACTTCAATCGTTTGAAGACCAGACTGTGCCAAAAGAGAAATAAATTCAAATTTATCATCAGTCGAAAGAATTGTTTTTTCATTTTGCAGTCCATCTCTAGGACCAACTTCTACTATTTTAATCATCACTACTCTACCTCGGCGAGGAGAACTCCACCTTGAACGAGTTGACCGACCTGGAAAAATATTTTCTTCACCTTACCATCTTTATCAGACCGAATAGAATGCTCCATCTTCATGGCCTCTAAAATGAGAATTGCTTCTCCTTTTTTAACTTCGGCTCCAGCTTCCTTAAGGATTTTAAAAATTTTACCAGGCATAGGTGACGCAAGCCCACCGGCATGTGCTCCGGCCTTCTTCATTTTTTTACCGGCATCAGAGAGTACGGCTTCTTTCCCGCGTGCAATCACCATTGTATCGCCATCTTTACTAGTGGAACCAACAGCTGCCTTAAAACGACCACCCTTATCATCCAAAATCATTTCATGCCCATCACGGCCAATTAAAGAGTAAAAGTAGTTTTTACTTTCATAAGTAAAAGTCACAGTGTCGTGAGTATGTTTAAAATCCTGAACTTTGACTTCTTTTCCGTTAATCGTAAATGCCTTATCCATACTAATTCCTAAATCCTGTTAATGAAGTCCAAGGATTGCTTGTATTTGCTGAAACAGCAGAGGAGACTATCGTCTTTTTCGAAAAACTTATTGCTGCTATCAATGCAGCGATATTATCGTTAGCGAGTTCTTTCGGTTCAAGATCCTTCTTATGATCAGGAATAAAATGAGTGTGTGTCTGGCCTGCAACAAAGTCTTTATGACTTAGGATACGCTTTAAATAGTCACGATTCGTTTTAACGCCCAGGAAAAGTACTTCATCCAGACTATAGATCGTTTTGGATATCGCAACAGTACGATCTTCACCCCATACAACAAGTTTCGCTAACATAGGGTCATAATTCACGCCCACATCAGTGCCATCCAGAAATCCACAATCAAGACGTACATCTCTTAGAGTTGGGACCCCGATGGTATCGATTCTACCAATTGTAGGCATAAAGTTATTATCTGGATCTTCAGCATAAATACGGCATTCAATCGCCTGCCCTTTCTGCTTAATTTCACTTTGTTTAAACGGAAGCTTGTCACCTTGAGCAACGAGGATCTGGCATTTCACAAGATCTGCCCCAGTCACCATCTCGGTTACCGGATGCTCAACCTGTAGACGCGTATTCATTTCAAGGAAAAAATATTTTCCATCTGGGGCAAGAATAAACTCAATCGTCCCAGCTCCACGGTAGTTAATGCCGGCAGAAATCTGCACAGCCGTCTCACAAATCTTAAGTCTTAATTCATCAGACATATTTGGGGCGGGAGTTTCCTCAACCACTTTCTGATAACGCCTCTGGATTGAACATTCTCTTTCAAAAAAATGTAAATGCGTCCCATGAGTATCACTCATAAGCTGAACTTCTATATGTCTGGGATTAATGATATATTTTTCAATTAACACTTTGTCATTTGAAAAGAATTTAAGAGCTTCTGACTTTGCCCCTTGAATCGCTTCGAGAAGTTCACTCTCTTGATGAACTATTCTCATCCCTTTACCGCCACCACCAGCAGACGCCTTTATTAAGACTGGAAAACCTATTTCTTTGGCCTTTTTAGAAAGGGTTCCTTCAGTCTGATCGTCCCCATGATAACCAGGGATCATCGGTGTATTTATTTTCTCCAGCGCATTTTTGGAACCAATTTTATCACCCATCAAAATAATTGATGCCGCTGTTGGCCCAATAAATATTATGCCCGCCTTCTCAACCATCGTTGCAAACTCAGCATTCTCCGACAAGAAGCCATAGCCTGGATGAATCGCATCAGCTCCACACTTCTTAGTAATTTCAATCAGCTTTGTTTTATTTAAATAAGTATCTGACAAAGCTCCAGCACCTAAAGGATAGGACTCGTCCGCAAAAAGAGCATGTGGCAAATTCTTGTCATCCTCAGCGTAAACGGTAACAACTTTGATTCCCATCTCTTTTGCTGTTTTAAGAACTCTTAAAGCAATCTCACCGCGGTTTGCGACTAGTATTTTTTTTATTTTCATTTCTTCATCCATGCTGGTTTATCTTTCGCAAGCAGAGCTCTCATACCCTCTTGTCCCTCGGCACTTACTCTTCTTTCTGTAATCATATTGCAGGCAAAGTCTTCCGATGATTTTAAATTCTTCATCACGCCTCGAATGAGTTTTTTTGCCTCTTTGGCAGCAATCGGTCCAGCCGCCAAAAATTTCTTTTTAATTTCTTCAGTCGATGCATCTAAATTGGAAGTGACTTCATGTACAAGCCCCATTCGCTTGGCCTCAACGGCATCAAATCTCTCGCCAGAAAGCATCCAAGCACGGGCATTTGATTCGCCAACTTTAGAAATACAATATGGAGAAATAACCGCCGGAATTAATCCCAGACGGACCTCAGTGAATCCCATCAACGCTTCTGGAACTGCTATAACATAATCACAAACGCTGACTAAACCAACACCACCGCCTAAGGCGTGGCCATTGACCCGTCCAACGACCGGGACATCACATTCATTAATTGCCGAAAACATTCTGGCCAGACGTTTTGAATCCTTCAGATTTTCTTCGCGAGTATAATCTTTCATGCTCTTCATCCAATTTAAATCGGCACCGGCGCAAAAGCTTGTTCCGCGTCCAGACAAAATAATCAGACGTTGATCTTTAAACGATTCAAAAAGAGTAATCATCTCTTCAATTAATTCAGCATTAAAGGCATTATGCAGTTCAGGACGATTCATCCAGACTTCAACGACACCTTGCTCTTTTTCAATAACCTCTAAAAATTTCATCATTACATCCTGAAAACACCCCAACGTGGGTCTGGGAATTCTTCGTTATGAGTTACGCTTAAACATAGACCAAGAATATCTCTGGTCTGTGTAGGATCAATGACTCCGTCGTCCCAAAGACGAGCAGAAGAGTAATAAGGTGATCCTTCTTTTTCATATTTATCCAGAATTGGCTGTTTAAAATCTGCCACTTCTTTATCAGTCATGGGATTTTTTCCAGATGCTTTAAGACCATCTTGTTTAACTGTTGCAAGAACATTGGCAGCCTGTTCTCCACCCATCACTGAAATGCGAGAATTAGGCCACATGAATAAGAATCGAGGGCCAAAAGCACGTCCACACATACCGTAGTTACCTGCTCCAAAAGAACCACCGATGACGATGGTAAACTTTGGAACCTTAACAGTTGATACGGCAGTTACAAACTTTGCACCGTGCTTGGCGATACCTTCATTTTCATATTGTTTTCCAACCATGAAACCTGAAATATTCTGAAGAAAAACCAAAGGCACTTTCCTTTGACCACATAGTTCAATAAAATGTGCCGCTTTCTGAGAAGACTCAGAAAATAAAATTCCGTTATTAGCGACGATTCCAACCAAGTAGCCATGGATTTTTGCAAAACCTGTGACTAGTGTTGTGCCATATCTCTCTTTAAATTCTTGAAATTCAGATCCATCAACTAGACGTGCAATAATTTCTCTCACATCAAATGGCTTCCGAGTATCTTGAGGAATAATGCCATAAATCTCTTCCGATTTATAAAGAGGAGCTTTCACTTCTTCTTTAATAAATTTCCCAGGATTTTTTGGACGATAGTTTAGAGTTGCAACGATATGGCGGGCCTGCTCTAGTGCATCTTCTTCTGTTTCAGCAAAGTGATCTGCAACTCCAGACTTAGATGTATGAACATCTGCTCCGCCTAATTCTTCAGCAGTAACCTCTTCGCCAGTTGCTGCTTTAACCAGTGGCGGTCCACCTAAGAAGATTGTTCCATTACCTTTTACAATAATCGTTTCATCACTCATTGCCGGAACGTAAGCTCCGCCAGCTGTGCATGATCCACAGACGACAGCGATTTGAGGAATCCCAAGTGCTGACATATTTGCCTGGTTATAAAAAATTCTTCCGAAATGTTCTTTATCTGGAAACACTTCATCTTGCTTCGGAAGAAACGCTCCACCTGAATCCACTAGATAGATACATGGTAGTTTATTTTCAATCGCAATTTCCTGCGCTCTTAAATGTTTTTTAACTGTTAGTGGGAAGTACGTCCCACCTTTTACTGTGGCATCGTTTGCAACAAACAAACATTCAATTCCGTGAACCAAGCCAATTCCAGTAACCATCCCGGCACCTGGAACATCTTCCTCATAAACGCCATCCGCGGCTAATGTCGAAAGTTCCAAAAATGGTGAACCAGGATCTAAAATTTTTTCAATTCGCTCACGTGGGGGAAGTTTTTTGCGGGCCTTATGTTTTTTGACAGCATCTTCGCCGCCACCAAGACGTGTCTTTTCAATTTTATTTTTGAGTTCATTTGCTAAACCGCGGTTAAATTCCGCATTAAGCTGAAAATCTTTTAAAGTGAAATCGATATGCGAGGCCAGGGGCTGCATGAGTACCTCTTTGAATAAAAATAACAGTTTAAGTCTAACGTGAAGGAATGAGTCGTGGCAATCTTTTGGGCTTAGCGCTAGATCGATAAATTGTTATTTATCAATCCATTGATGAAGTACTGTAGATAGGCCTTCAAAAGTGGGTCCTGTGATTTACCGGCCGATGTCATAATCCCGGTTTCCCAATCATAATTGTACAGCTTTTGATTTAGATCCTTATCAAGGGTTATCAACTCTTTTTCAGATATGAGTAGGTACTGCTGACCATCGACATAATTAAATGCGTAGCCCCTATCATCATTTTTAAGTCCAACAGAGGTAACTGGTAGCTCTTGTCCGCTCAGCCCAACTAAGTTTAAAACAATTTTCGGAATATCCGAATGTTGTGTCACTTTTTGAGTATTAAATTCTACTTGAGAACCGGGAGCATAGATTATGAGCGGAACTCGATAGCGGCCAATGAGATTCTGAAACTTATGAGATTCAAGTTTGGATGTGTGGTCCGCAGTAATTACAAAAACCGTTTGAGAGAACCATGGTTCATTCTTAATCTTTTCAAAAAAGGTTTTTAAAGCATGGTCCGCATAACCTATGCTTTCATGAATTTCTAAACTGCCTTTAGGGAATTTCCCTCTCATTGAGATGGGAACTGAGTACGGTTGATGTGAGCTAAGAGTAAATATTCCGGCCATAAATGGCCTAGGCATTTTATTCAATTCTTCAGCGACATGTTCGAGATAAGGCCCATCATAAATACCCCAAGTCCCATCAAAGTCGGTCTTCTTTGGATAATCTTCCCTAGAGAAATAACGATCAAAGCCGTTCGACAGAGTATAGGATTCAAACCCCATCGTTCCTCTAGAACCACCATGGAAAAAATAATTCGTATAATTATGTGCCTTTAATATTTTAGGCATGCATGTAAATTTATTTCCCTGGAAGATAGATTTACTTATCGGTTCGTCCAAAAGTGATGGCAATCCACATAACAATGAAGGTAAAGCTTCAATTGATCGTCTCCCGTTTGCCAAATGATGAGGAAAGAAAGCCGATTGTTTTTTTAGATCATCCAAAAAAGGCGTGAATCCTTTTTCCATATATTCCAAAGAAACACTCTCAAGAACAATAAGAACTATATTTTTGTTGTTTTCACCTTCGTTTTGAAATCGTAAATCACGCCGGTTCATGATGATATCAATCGCCTGTCCATCTTTTGCAAAATAAGTGAGTTTGGTTTGAGATTTGTTTTTGAGTGTCCTTAGAAAATGATAAGGGGTATTTAGCACCAAGTGCCCTAATTCATTCTTACCTTGAGTAAAGGCCGACTGAACATTAATTGACTTGTGCTGTAAACCACCTCTAATTCCAACAAAAGAAAGGGCAAATAAAAGAAGGCCAAAAACTATTTGAAAACCGACATTGGTTTTTTTTCCCGCAAGCGTGAAAAACTTCTTATCAAAAAAATAATAACCAACACCGAAGCACAGGCCGGCCAAAGGAAAGTACCAAAAATTTAAAAGCAGTTGTGGCAACTGATCCCAAATATCATCGGTGATCATGAATAAATCGAAGCTGAGTCTTTTTCCCATGAATAAAAACAATTCATAATCATCCAGGGCCGCAACAATCCCAGCGGTATTAATAACAACAAAAAGGAAACGTTCAGAAGATAAAAATTTGGAATTTTTGCTCGGAATGAGCGAGAGAAGAATAATAGGGATGTTGAGAAGTAAAATTGCGGCGACATCGAATCTCAAACCAAGAATGAAGCTTGTAAAAATATCATCTTGGGGAAAATGTTTGTATATATCGAGATGATAAAAATAAAACCCTATTCGCAATAAGGTATAAGGGACAAGAAGAAAGAGAAATCGCTTAAATAAGCGAAAGTGAGAATCAACTAAGTGCATTTGGATTAATGGTAACAAAACACTAAGGCCAGCGATATGCCCTAAAATAAAAAAGCCCTCTTTCGAGGGCTTTTTTTTATAATTAGAGGGTGCATCTTGCTATTCTGACACCAAGTTCCCCTGGCACTACCTTCGCCGCAAATGAGCTTGACTTCCAGGTTCGAGATGTT
>JBILYY010000236.1:0-3933 GCA_044377495.1 Bacteriovoracaceae bacterium
TCGTTCATTGAATTATTCATCACTTCCATTTGTTATTTCTAATGCCTGTATAACTGGAGATTTTCGCGTAACTGAATCTTTCGCTGAAACTTGGCAGCGCCATCAGTGGGGAGCAGTAATGTTTTGGGGTTCGATGGATTCAACTTATTGGGATGAAGACGATATCCTTGAAAAAAGAATGTATGACGGGATCTTTAAAGATAAGAAAATTATCTTTGGAGAAATTACTCATAATGCTTTGACTGAGCTTGCCAAATTTTATGGTGGCGAAGGTAGTTCGGCCTATTACTGGGAAACTTACCATATGTTTGGTGACCCATCGATGGATCTTAGACTTTAAATGACAAGATTCAATAAGTTTTTAGATAAGGTGTATCGGCCGTTTATGTAGAATTTTTATGATGTTGCCGGTCCTGAAAAGGGGCCGGTTTTTTACAATACTTGACTGGCTCGCTCAACCCTAAAGATCCTATACATACAATTTCAGTTTGCTATAATTCTTTTTATAAATTTGACCAAAAATTCGTAGGTATTATGAACTCATTACTTTTCATCTTTGTAGCTCTTGTATTGAGTCACACTCAAACATACGCAGCCGTTATTAAAATCAAAAGCGAAATGGGTCAGCCGTTGGCCGGAGTCATGGTGACTCAATCTCTTGCAAACCCAACGCCGATGGATACGTCAGACGATGGCTACCAACAACCAAACATCCCAAGATTTACAGCACCCGATATAACTGGTTTCACAGATAGTAAAGGAGTGCTGACTCTGCCTGATCGTGAAGGCGTAAAGTATCGACTACGCAAAATGAAATATGTGGATCAAGAGATTTCGGCAAAGGCCGGAGAAAAGAAACTTCAGGCCATCATGAATATTGAAACTGATATTTTTAAGCTGGCCGATCAAAAGCCGGCCAACGTTTGGTTAGGCGCGCTTGAAGTTGGAACACCGGAAGATAAAATTATTTTTCAAATGCAATGCGGATTTTGTCATCAACAAGGGAATGCTTTTACCCGTCAGGATCGTTCAGAGGAAGACTGGAAAGCGGTTATAAGCCGGATGATTGGCTACGGCTCGAGATTATCATCGGATCTTCAAGAGTCGCTTCCAAAGGTTCTGTTTGAGAATTATAAAAAACTTCGAGAGAACCCAAAGCTTCTTGCTGAGAGCACTCCATGGCCTGAAAAACTTTCAACTACCACGATCACAGAATGGGCGATTGGAGACAGCATGTCTCAGACTCACGACATGCTGATTGCTAAAAATAAAATGATTTATGTCGGGGACAATATCCAGGATCGTCTGTGGGAAGTTGACCCCATTACAAATAAGGTCGCAGTTTACAAGATACCCCACCGTGAAGGCGATAATCCAGGTGGATTAATTTCTGGTCGACTTAAAGAGTTTCCTCGTCACGATAGTACTTCCAACGCTCATTCTTTGGCAGAGTCTCAAAAAGATGGGCATATTTTTATCACTCCTTCAGCTCAAAGACGTTTGGTAGAGTTTGATCCGATCACTAAAAAGTTTGAGTTATATGAAATGGACGAAGGTTTTTATCCACATACAATCCGTGTAGACGCTCAAGATAATGTTTGGTTCACGATGGCACTTTCTAATCAAATCGCTAAATTTGATCGTTCATCAAAAAAATTCACCATGTATGATTTGCCCGCAAGGAATTTTAAGGAAAAAATTATCACGAAGAATATAGGTTTTATTTTTAAACTGATTGGCTGGGGAATTCCCCTGAATAAGTGGCTAAAAATTGACCGCATATCTTCCGGGGCACCACTCTTGTATGGAATCGATATCACTCCCGATGGAATGATTTGGGTTTCTAGACTCCATACTAAAGAAATAGGTCGCCTTGATCCGTCCACTGGAAAAATTACAATGATCCCAACGCCTTTTTGGGGCCCCCGTAGACTTCGAACCGATGGGGCAGGGAATCTTTGGATTACTTCTTTTGGAGAGTCAAAGATTGCCCGCTATACGCCAAATACGGGCAAGTTTACGTTGTTTGATTTACCAGTAAACCCTAAGGGCAGTGAAACGCCTTACGCGCTTAATGTGGATAAAAAACGTAATGTCGTTTGGGTCAATGGAAATCAATCTGATGCACTTTATGGTTTCGATATTAAAACAGAAACATGGAAGTTTATCCCATATCCGAAACGAACAACTTTTACCCGTGATGTGGAAATTGACGAAGATGGAACTCTCTATACTGCCAACTCAAATTTTCCAAGTTGGCACGTAGAAGGCGAGCAGCCGACACTCATTCAAATAAAACAGCAGTAATTACTTACGAAGTGTTTGGACAAACAGATCGAACACTTCGTGAGAATTTTTCTTCGGAATAAATCCAAATTCACTCTTAAGCTTCTTGTTATTTAAGATGGGGCGATACTTTAGAAAAAGAACTTGCTCTGGGCCATATTGAGAAAGACCAAATTTCTTTAGGACTAGAAGCGTCTTTTCTAAAACAACGGAAGGAATATAAACGACCAATTTCTTGAGTGCTTTTGCTCTCTCAGTGATATTCACGTAACCATCGCCTGAGAGATTATAGATCCCCGTCTTCTTGCTGAAAATGCTGTATTTGAAACAATCAACAGCATCAACGTCCCATATAAAACTGAAGCCTATTTCGTTCTTTGGAATACCTATTTGCACTGGTTTTTTAAACAGATCAGTAATCTGATTGTTTACGTTGGTGCCAAGAATCGTCGTAATCCGAAAAATGGTTTGTTCTAGCTCGGGATGATTCTCTCGATATTTTTTAAGCTCTTCTTCAACAAGCTTCTTATGATGAGAATAGGCAAATTCGTAATTGCCACGAATAGGATTTTCTTCAACCAGAGGGATTTTATTTTCAGGATAGTATCCGTAAGCCGCGCCACTCGATGAAATGATAATCCGTTTAACTTTTGCCTCAAGACAAGCACTTAATATATTTTTGGTTCCATCAACATCTACTGAGTACTCAAATTCACGGTTGGATTTTTTTCCGGGAGTTACAATGGAGGCCAAATGAACGACACAGTCGATATTATATTTTTTGAAAATTTCTCCAGCGTTCTTTTCTCGTACATCTAACTTTTCAAATGACACATTTGAAAGCGCCTTATGCAAGGGTCTTACATCAGTTGCGACTAAGTTAATGATACCCAAAGCTTCTTTTTCCATTGATAACTTTTCAATGAGAAGACTCCCAAGATATCCAGAGGCGCCAGTGACCAATATGTTTTTCATGCTATAACCTTTCTTGAATCCATATATTTCCAAAATTTAACAGCAATAAGTCCGAAGGAGATTTGGCTAATTCCCCACCAAGCTACAATCATCGCCATGCCTCCCATGCCTTGAAAAAATTGGAAGACCATGGCCAGACCCAAAGCGGAGTTTTTAATTCCCATTGCCATGGTCACGGCACGACAATCATATTCAGTGAGCCCCACTAGTTTTGAAATAAAATAGCCACTCAAAATAACTAATACGTTTAGAACAAAAACGACTCCCACAATCATATGAAAGTACGCCATGAAATGTTGATAGTTTGCAACCAGGGCACCCACAATAAAGATCAGAAGAAAAACAATCGAAACTTTGCTCATAATCTTTTGAAATTTCACACTAAATATGGGGAAGAATTTTGCTGTGAGCATCCCCAGGATCATTGGAATTCCAAGCAAGATAAAAACACCCTCAAGCATTTCCCCGATACTAATGTGAACGTCAGTTAAAAGTGCCGCAGCTCCTGGAACTCGAGATCCCAAAAATAAAAGAATGAAGGGCATGGTGATCATTGAAAGCAGTGTGGCTGTGGAGGTTAATCCAACGGAGAGTGCGATATTTCCCTTCGCAAGGCTGGTTACAAGATTTGCAAGATTACCACTTGGACAAGCTGCAATCATGATCAGGCCA
>JBILYY010000112.1:0-11099 GCA_044377495.1 Bacteriovoracaceae bacterium
AGACTGCTGCGTACGAATTTTTCACAGAAAAAGAGCTTCGCCCTGTTTATCATTTAGTTTTTCCCTATTCTGTCGTCATAATTAAAGGTGAGCAAACCGGAAGCCTTACTCCAGATGTTGAAGGAAATTTTTACGAATTTGATTTATTCAAAGAAAACGAATCTTTCATGGCCGCTTTGAAAATAAATGTAAGCGTTCTTGAAAGAGGCCCCTTCCCAACATTAGAAAACAGCAAACTATTTTGGAGTCTCCTTAATCGTCCGACGACTTCCCATGATGTGCACTTATATATTTGGTTAATGAGAGATTTTTGGGATGGATTTTACCAAACTCTGGATAACTATGAAAAACGTGGAGTCATAAAGAAATGAAAGATTTTTTTTCTGAACTGGATCGGATGTGTATACCCCTTTTAGCTTTATGGAGCAAAGAAGTGGATCTCCGAAAGAAGTCACTTGAGACTTCAAATATAATGTCTTCTTTTGAATTAAATAAATGCTTTGATGAGGAACAACTTCTTAAAAATGTTCTCAAAAAAGGAATTAATGGCCATTATCCAGCTGGAACATTTGCTGACTTTAATTGCTTATTGGGAGAAAATAGTTTTTTTCGGATGGAACTTTATTTTTGGAACCATCTTGATACAGGACTCCACTCCCATCCATTCTATGGATCTTTCCAATGTCTCAAGGGGGAAGTTGTTGTTCAGGATTATTCTTTTACGGCCTCCGAAATTCTTAAAGGTAGTCGAGAAATTGCCCTAGGGAAACTGAACTTGAGTGAAACAAAGAGAGTCAAGGAAGGGGACGTTTACAGTATTTATTCCGGTCCTGATCATATTCATAAGTCGCTTCATGTTGGCCCCACTGTTAACTTTTGTGTCAGGTCCCTAACAGATCCATCTATTCCTAATTACAATTTTCTTTATCCTGACTTTAGAATTGAAAAGAAATCGTTCACTTTTGAAGAAGAAAAAAGATTAGAACTGTTTAATTATTTAGTAGAAACACATGCTCAAAGCGAGCTGATCGCTGGAACTCTTGATCTCTTTGACCTGCCTGGAATTATTTCTATCTATCTTTCTGGGTCCAAGTTTCTCGCTCGTTTTATGAGCGTAGAATCGGCCAGGGTTTTAAAGGATGAATGCAAGAAAAGGATTCTTGAAGATAAAATCTTTTGCCAGATTTTAAATTCCGAAAATGATAACCAAATATTTATTTCTAAATTAAATTTTGCTTACAAATAAGTTAACGTAAACTTTCTGGCTTTGCTAGAAGTCCTTTCCCTTTATCGCTTAGCGGAACTGCCTTCTCAGGATTGATTTTAGCTTTAACATTTTCCATGAGGCTCGTTAGTTCTAGAGCATAGTTTTGATTTTCATTTTTATCACTCTTGGAAATAAGCATAACTAATCCCATTGGCTTGGCATCATTACTGATCCAATAATCAACCGTCTGACCATTCGCAATTGTTCGGTAGTGAGTGGCCTTGGTTGAGCCGGCAGCAATCTCTACGATCTCTTCTCCTATCTTGTCTTTATCCAGTTGTGACTTGTCCGCAAATAGAAAATTGTTAACTTGAATTCCTCCTGCCGCACCTTTGAGATATTCAGCAGGCATAATTTCTGGACTGCTAAGTTCTTTAGTTAGCACAAAACCTTTTTTGATTTCTGCTGGTCCCTTTTCATTTACACCTATTTCAAACTGTTGCCACATTTGAACAGGAATAATTGTTTTTGTTTCCATGAAATACTCAATATGAACCGAGTCCACTTTTGTTCCAGCCACATATAATGAGAGATAAATTGGAGTTGATTCTTTCCTCACTTTAACCTTGTATGAAGCCCCTTGTCCGGCCGGGAAACTTTGGCTTAAGCTTTCCGCATACGTGTTAAGTGAAAATATAAATAGTATTACAAATAATTTATTCATCTTGGTCCAGTTCAATCAATGCCTTTTCGGATTCTGCTTGTTTCTTCTTAATCAGCTCAATGCTTTCCGTTAATTTTTTTGACTCTTCTGGAGATAGAGTTGCTGTGCCTGTGCCCTCATCTTGCTTGTCAGAAGTTTCATTCTGAAAATTAACTTTTTTAAGCCCTGTTGTATCAGCTAAGCTCAAGGTGGTAGAAAAAACGCAAATAATTGCCAGCGTCTTTTTGATCATAAAGTATCCTTAGGTCGTATCGTGGGAGGTAAAATAATCATGAGGCGACTAGAAGTGCTCAATGAAACGCCAAATCATTTCTCTTGATTCCTCTACAATCCTTGGGACGGCCCCAAAGGGAGGAGCTTTTGAACTAGATAGTTCAATCCCAAGAGCGAAAGTTTTATTTTTCCAATAGTAGTAATCGGCACTCGAGCCCTTTGCGACATAAATAATTTTAGAGATTTGCCCAGCCTCGTATTTATTTATTTCGGACATTGAGTTGGTGAGATATTGAAAATTAATCTCATCAGCCTTTGGAGGGGAGTCTTTTGTATACGCCCAAGGAAACATAATAAGCTTTCCGTATGCATGAAGGTCGATTGAGCCCTTAATGTTTTTAGAGTGGAACCATTTTCTTACGGCATCAATACAATCAACACTTTTCTTGTTTTCATCACCCGGATAAGGATAGTCGCGATTTGGATCGGTGTTATTGTTTGCATAACGATCACGCTGAGAATATCCCTGTGGATTAACCATAGGAATAAAAAAGATTTCTTTTTCTTTAAGCATCTTGGTCAGGCGAGCATCTTTCTCATAGTTTTGAAGAAGGGATTTTATCAACTCCATTTCTACTTCAACAGTTATAATTTCATCGCCGTGAGTGGCCGATGTGATCATAAGTTCAGGCTCATCTTCATCTATTTGGACATTGTCTGAAACTTTAAGCACGTATAGGATATGGCCGTCTTCTGTGGTTCCGTAAGTTTCAAGCTTGGCAATCTCAGGATACTGATTCGCAAGTTGCTTAAGCTCTTCCTCTACTTTTTTATAATCCCTGTAGCCATTAAGAAATGCTGTATTCTTTAATAGCGGAGCCGAAAATAATTTGGCCTGGGGAGCGAGTTCCATGAAACGTTTTATTTTTGAGACCGGAACATAGATTTCAAATCCATTAGAAAGTTTTTTAACCACTTCAAATTCTTCTGCCACGGCATCGATCACTTTGGTCTCAGGCCCTATGAGATGATAGGTTCTCAGGGAAGTATTGTTGTGAGCAAATGCGCTGAGCGAGAATAAAATTAAAGAGAGAATAAGTTTCATGCGTGATCCTTCGTAAAGTAGGCTTATTTTAGATTGAAAGAAAGTTATGCGTCTAGGATGTGGCGGCAAAGTAAGACAATGAATGGTTTTGAGTTGAAGTTAAATTCCCTGTGGCAGAAGTTCTACTGCAGTATGTAGCCACTCCGAAGTCTTTTCAAAACGACCTTGTCCTTTCCAACCGCTATGAAAGGGACCACCAATATCTCGCTTGAGATAAAATTTAAAAACTCCAAGCTTTTCGTCAATTTCATACATCTCTGCATCTTCAAAACTAAAGAAGTGACCGCAAATAGGCCGAAGGCATTTATAGATGGATTCCTTGGCCGAAAAAACTAGTGTGGCCCATTCAACTTCACTCCAACCAGCCGGGCACAGTTCAGTAAGTTCTTTTCCATTCATGATTCGTTCAGCCACGCTGGAATAGGTTTTTAAGCTCATGAATGGTTCGGAATCAATACCAATGCTTAAAACGTCGGTTAGTTTTCCAATGGCAGCTGAAGCAAATCCTTCTGAATGGGTGATTGAGCCGGACCAGCCAGCAGGCCAGATAGGTGAGCCATCAAGGGCCATGGGAATATCTTTGGGCGATGTGACACCTATTTTGAGAAACGCTTGGTAAGCACATAGCCTGCCTGCTAAATACTTTTCTTGCCTCTTTGGATGCGCTAATTTTAGCCTCTCAGGGAGTGTTAAACCTGATGCCAGTAAAGCATCAGATGCAGACTGATCAAAGGGGAGGTTGATTGAAATTTGAGTTACGCATGGGCTAAGTAACATCTACTTTAAATACCATAGTTTTACGCATATGAATCTATTTTATATTGATGAAGCATTGTGGGGTCTGTAAATTTAAGCATGCAAAAAAGATTACTTACGATTATAAATATCATTTCCGTTATTCCTTTATTGATCTACCCCGTACTCTTTCTTAGCTCACTAATGGTTTTTGAGGTTCCTGGGTCAGGTAAAGTTACCTCGGCCATAATTATGGCCTGGTTGTGGCTGACGTACCCGTTGTTCATAGGCCTGTTTCTTTTCTTGTCGAGAAAATTTAAATCTATTTCCCTCGCTCTTCTTGCCAGTATTCCTTTTCTGTTCATGGTCGCTTTCTCAGTAAAGGCACTCATGGATGTAATGAAACGTAAGAGAGTAGTAGAAGAATTTTTGACGACCATATCAAAGGACTTCGTTTGTCAGTCTGGGGTAAATGCCAATAAATTTATTACTTATGAAAAAGAAAAAAATCAATTGGTAATCATTGATCCGGAAGCCTCCGATTCTTATTTTTCTGGCCCAGTTGGTAAAATAGAAGGCGATCAACTTAAACTATTTTTTCAAATTGCTGTTGGAAAAGAGCAATATGAAAAATGTTTAAACAAAGATGGTAAAAGTATATTTGACGTTTTTACAATTTCTGAGGGAACAGAATCCTTCCATGATTACGACTTAAAGAAGTATGAACTTAAAGTGCAGTAATAACCGAATAATTAAGGGGTTACGAATCCGATTGTTCTACTCAAGCTTTCTTCTCATTGATCCGATAAGCAGTACGACCAATGCCAGATATTCAACAGTGGGAATGAATTCATGAAATTTCTTTTGCTTTTATTTATTGTTTTACCAATTCGTGCAAATGCATGTTCTGGAAAAATTCAGTGCTCACTTAGTTGTTATGAAAATCTCCACTCTTCTTTAAAGGGATCATTTGTGATGCCAGGCCGAATTAGTGGGTACACATTTAGTAGTAGTAGAACTCCCTATGTGGTCATCCCTTCTAAAAGAAATGGTAAAGATGGTTTTTATTCTTTTGAATTTGGTAAAAGTGATGGAAGTTTTGTTGCTTATGACCCAGAGGTGGCCAAGAAATTAGCTTCAGGCGAGCGCATGGAGTTAGTAGTTGATAGGAATAAATATAGAGGTGTGAAGACTGCCAAAATTGATCTTGGTACAAAAGGCGATTTCAGTTATTACACATATGAAAATATAAGTAGCGAGCTTAAGGTCACACCAAATCAAATCAAATTGAAAGCAGACCGTAATAAAACAACTTCTGAGCATAGTGTTAGAGACGAGCAAGCTGAACTTGCTTTGAATGAACTCCTCATAAAAACAATCGCTACACTTAAACCAACTTCGGGTGAGTCGGCACCGCCATGGTACGGTAGAAATAGGAACAGAATCATCAAGGGTATTAATCTTTGTCTTGAAGTGATTTCGGATAGTGATATCAAAAAAAGTTTAAGCGATCTTGCTAGTGAGGTCTGTACGGGAACAGGTTCCCCTGAAACCGGATGCGTGACTAAAAAATCGGGGGCGAACGGTCAAGCCGTTTCAAAGGGTACCAACTATTAACTCCATTGCTCCTTGCAGCAACCAGAAAAAGAAGAATTTATAATCTTTTGATAAGGTGAAAACCAAATTGTGTTTTGACCACAGCAGAGATTTCGTCTTGTTTTAATTGCAGGAGTGCCTTTTCAAATAAAGGCACCATCATCCCCTTGGAAAATTCACCTAGATCTCCACCATTTGCACCTGAGCTGCAAAGTGAAAAATCTCTCGCCAATTCCTCAAAACTTTTTCCGTCGTTAAGTTTCTTGATAAGGTCTTTTGCCTCGTACTCATGACTAACCAGGATGTGTTTTGCTTTAAGTTTAATTGGATCCTCGTTCTGCGGTGCGCATTTGACCAAGTTTATGCTGATGATAGTGGCTAAGTCTTTATTTTATGATTATTATCAGGGAAGTACATTTTTTTAATTTAACACAAACTTTTTTGAGGGGTTTATTATGGATATCGCTTTATTTACTGAGGAAGGTTTCATTATGATCCTTCGTTGGATCCACTTCTTCGCTGGTGTTGCCTGGATTGGTCACCTTTATTATTTTAACTTTGTACAAGGCGAATTCTTTAAAGAAATAGATGCTCCTGTAAAAAACCAAGCTTTTTCAAAACTCGTTCCTAAAGCTCTTTGGTGGTTCCGTTGGGGCGCAATGGGTACATTCCTTTCAGGCGTTGCGATGCTCGCTTTTGCAGGTAGAGATTTTGGTGCGGAATTCATGAGAACTCCTTATGGTATCTACATTTCGATCGGCGGATTAATGGGAACAATCATGTTCTTAAACGTTTGGTTGATTATCTGGCCTAGACAAAAAATTATGATTGCTTCTGCGAACTCTGTTATCGGTGGCGGTGCAGCCGATCCACGTGCTGCGATCGTTGCTCCTCAAGCAGCTCTTGCTTCTCGTACGAACGTTGTGTTCTCAATTCCTCTATTGTTTTTCATGGGAGCTTGTCGTCACCTCGGCTTAAATATCCCTGAAGGATTTAGTCCTGGTTTAGTTATGGGTGTAACTACACTTCTTATTCTTGCGATTCAGTTCAATGCAATGAAAGGAAAAATGGGACCTATGGCCACTGTAAGAGGTGTTGTTCATTGTGGTGTTGGACTACTGGTTGTTCTTTATGCATTAGTTGAGGTTCTTGTTTAATGAGATCATTTATCTGGCTGGGCACTTTAGGTGCCCTTTATTTATTTTTTATTTTCACGAAGCCTGTTAAGGCACCACCTCCAATTAGAGTTGAAAAAACGATTGAAGTTGTGAGCGCTGAAGCGCTACCAGAGGGTGTTGAAGTTAAGCCACTGGAAGTCGTGGTTGAGACCTCGCCAGTTGATATAGAGAAAGGTAAAGCGATTTATCTTTCTACTTGTATTAAGTGTCACAACAAAGACCCGAACGTGAAAGGACCGATAGGCCCAGAAATGGTGGATGCGCCGCTAGAACTTATGCAAATCAAAGTGACTACCGGAAGATATCCTGATGTTTTGCCTGAGGGGTTTGTACCGAAGAGAAAAACTAAGCAGATGACTAAATTTCCAAATCTGGCGAAAGATGTTCCTTCGATTCATGCTTACGTGCAATCATTGAAAAAATAATGAAAGTTAGTATTTTACAGGGGGTCTTTATAGGCTCCCTGCTTTTTTCAAATTCTCTTCTGAGTGCTGATCAGGCCACAATAGATAAGGGAAGACGCCTTTATCTTTCCAACTGTATTCAATGTCACAACAAAGATCCAAATTCAAAAGGGTCGCTTGGGCCAGAAATAGTTGATGCTCCCTTATCAGTGATGACTTCAAAGATTATGACTGGGGCCTACCCAGCAGTGCTTCCAGCTGGTTTTGTTCCTAAAAGAAAAAGTAAGGCGATGAAGAAGATTCCGAGACTTCAAAAAGACATTCCTGCTATTTACGAATTTGTTCAATCAGTTAAGAAGAAAAAATAAAATTTCTATGGAACAAAAACCAAAAGACCCATTGCACGGAATGACCCTCGAGAAAATCCTTGAAGCACTGGTAGAAAAATTTGGCTGGGATGAATTAGGTACGATTATTACAATCAGATGTTTTACATATGACCCAAGTATTAAATCAAGTTTGTCCTTTTTAAGGAAAACACCTTGGGCCAGAAAAAAAGTGGAAGATCTTTATCTTTCTATTCAGCGCTAATTAGTAACCCAAAATATCAACGTACGTCGTTCCTGTCGCAAGAGCTGAAGATGATTTCGCTCTCTGCCCTTTAATTACGATTTTTTTCTCAGCGAAAAGATCTTTAAGTAATGTGCGAGACATTGCTTTTAGTGTTTCGTTTTCATTTTGCTCTCTTAAAGCATTCAGAAGGATGTTATCCATTCTTGGCTCAGCATGAGTTAAGTTAATAGCAATTCTGAAAGAGTTTGCAGGTTGGGCAGGGGTAGTTGTTACAGTCATAAATTTCCTTGTTTGCTTCTTCTAATACATTCGAGTTGAAATGCCCATGGATTGATTCTAGATGCTACTTTTTTATAGAGGGCCCCCGACCAATCATAAATGTCTAAGTAACTAATAACACTGATGTTAGGTAAAGATGATGCTTATGCAGGCCCAGATAGCCCCTGGAGCATAGGTGAATTAAGGGTTTTCTCATCAACCCATGGAATCGATTTAATAGCGTTATAGAGTTGTTCACGGGCCTTCACAGGGCCTATGGCAAGATTCTTTTCTACCCATGTTGTCCATTCGACTTCATCAAATTCAAGTGCTGCGAGCAGGATTTTATCTTCTTCCTTCTGCAGCGCCTTTAAAAGAGTAAGGAATAGTTTGTGTTTCATTATTCCTTCCAAAAGATTGATATCCATGTAAATCAAAGAAAGTTTTTTAAGAAGAAGAGATGCTTTTGGGAATGTTGATAGCATAAACCAAAGTTCGGCAAAGGGAATGAGTGACTCAACCATTTCATAAGTAGGAGCGTTGCCATCCTGAAGATACCAACTCAGTGCTCGCAACTTACCAATAGCGTCCCCATGAGGCATAACATCAGATGCAAGTAGGCCAAAGTCATAGTTGTATTGCACATCAGAAACTGGTTTATTATTGTTCGTTCTCAGTACAAGACTAATCGTTGGTTTCGAAACGTGCAGAACTCTGTGAATCATTTTATCTTTGCTCCAGATCCGGCGCAAATCACCAGACTTCAACAGATGCAAATCTTTTTTTACAAGTTTTCCCCAAGATGAAGGACCGATGGGCCGCGACTTTATAAATTCATATATTGTTTCAACAGAAGTGCCTTGAAGAACTGTGAACGCTCCTTCAAACGTATGCTGGTGGGTTGATGTGTTGGATTCTACCCAGATATACAGATCCAGAAAAAAAGATCTATCGGGAGAAATATATAAGGTAATTGGAGGGTCACCGAATTTTGAATTAGGGTGACTCTGTTCTGGATATTTTGGGGATTCCAATATGTCTTTAATATTATCTTGAAGGTTAAAATTTTCGTGAAAGGGATTTTCCTGCATTTCACGAAATGCAAAATCACTAAATGCGATACCCTTTAATTTTGCCTCTTGCCACTTAGGATCCAGCGCAATTGCCCAAACAGTGATTTCTGAATACCAAGACAAGACTGTTCCTTTTTTAGGTTCTTTGTAAGTATAATATTAGACTAAGGAATAAGCGAATACCCAATTTAAAAGGTTTATATGTCCCAGTTCATCGATATTATGCTCCACCTTGATGCTCACTTACTTGGATGGATTGCCATGTTTGGTCCTTGGTTTTACGTCCTGATGTTTTTAATTATCTTTTGTGAGACGGGACTTGTGGTTACTCCCTTTCTTCCTGGTGACTCACTTCTATTCACATTAGGTGCTCTTGCAGCTTTAGATGATGGCCTGGATATTTGGCTTCTTCTCATTAGTCTAACCATTGCAGGGATATTGGGAGACACAGTTAACTATCACATTGGAAAATATTTGGGAGTTAAGGCTTTCGATACGAACAGCCGCTTTTTTAAAAAGAAATACCTTGATCAAACAAGAGGATTCTATGACCGCTGGGGATCGTTTACGATCGTGGCAGCGCGCTTTGCACCCATTGCCCGTACCTTTGCTCCCTTTGTCGCTGGTATCGGTTCAATGAACTATAAACGCTTCATTTCATATAACATCCTTGGCGCTATCGCTTGGGTCTTCACTTTTATTCTGGCCGGGTACTTTTTTGGTAACCTTCCACTCGTAAAAAGAAATTTTCACATTGTGATTTTTGGGGTCATCTTTGTTTCTATCCTTCCTATGCTTGTTCCATGGATCAAGAGCAAAATGAGCAAACCAGCATAAAGAGACCCTAAGTACCTTGAACTAAAGAGGTGTCTAGTCTTTGGACACCCCCTTCCAGTTTTACTCACATGAGCACTTTTTCCATCTTCGTAAGAGATTTTCTGATTTAATGGCGTTGTTGCATTAATTCTGAAAGGAAATTATGAAGTTTTTATTGGTCATCATTTTATTAATTGCTCAAAGTGCTTTTGCTGAAGCCCCATGTGATATTCGTCTGGGACATTCAGTAGGTGTTCGAGTCATTGAGTTTGCAACGGAAAATGTTGTTCATTCAAAAATGTCACTAAGAGAAATGTCAGTATCAAGTCTGCGTGAAGAGATGACTAATCTCCAGGATATGGGTCTTTGTAATCTGGAGATTCAAAGAAAAAGATGTATTTTAAAATTCGAAAAACGCACCAAAGAAAATCAACTGACTCTAATGAGAGGTTCTGATCGCTGGCTAAGTTGGAGTCTCGCTGGAAAAACTTCTGCCCAGAAATTTGTAAAAATTCTTCAGCAAGCTGGGTACTGCAAATGAAAAAAAGAACCAGGGCCTTGGCGTATTTGCTTAATCTCTATAGTATGTCGGCCGTTGCCGGTTACGAATGTGTATTGAAATTAGCTCATACTGAAGATCTTCATAAAGTTGTTGCCGAAAAAACTGTGGCGATTGCTCAAAGCAGAATGAATGCGGGAAATATGGGAACTTTATTTGTTGAGTTTGAAAGAAATCGCAAAAGGATCTCTATCGATATCAATGCTGTGATGAGTGGATGGAGAGGCGAGGAAGACGCGACATTTATTATGATTAGACGAACCAAGAAGAGATATTCAAATAGTTCAGCAACGATCAGTGAAATTATGACGGTTAAAGGTGATGATCAAATGACTGGTTGGTTTGATTCTTATAAATTGGATATTAGTTGTAAGGTAGTGGCGGACTCGTAAAAAAGAGGGGACCGAAGTCCCCCTTTCTTTGGAGTCTTAGTCGTTAAGTAATTCTGGAAGGTGAGAAAGTATTCCCGTAAATTCAGTCGCCTTTTCTTTGTTCCATAAAAAGTCTGGTCTCGCATCTGATTCCCAAGAACCACCGACAATTGCACCAGAGGCATCAATTTCGAGATTATAAACGTAATCTTTTTTACTGATGATCTGCTCTTTGGTTCCAAAGGCGACTTCCCAAGTTGAGTTATCAGATTCATCTGCATAAAAGA
>JBILYY010000113.1:0-11076 GCA_044377495.1 Bacteriovoracaceae bacterium
GGCAATCAACATAAGGGAAACTGTGCAGTTTCCGCCAATAAAATCTTTCATTCCCTTACTTATAGAGTCCTGCACGATGTGCCGATTTACTGGATCCAAAATAATCACAGAGTCAGATTTCATGCGCAGAGTACTAGCAGCATCAATCCAGTAGCCTTTCCAGCCAGAGCTTCTAAGGGAGGGATGCATTTCGAGAGTAAACTCTCCTCCCTGGCATGAAACAAGGATATCCATCTTCATGAGTTCTTTCAGGTCGGTAGAACTTAAAACTTTAGGGTAACCATTGGCAACAACTGGTGCCTCTTCGCCACCTTTTGAAGTTGAAAAGAAGTAAGATTCCATCTTGAGGAAATCATTTTCTTCACCCATACGCTCCATCAAGACAGAACCAACCATTCCACGCCAACCAATAAAACCAACTTTTTTCATAGAAACCTCTCTGAGTAAACATTCACCAAAAAAAAATTAAAAGTAAACTTGGAAAAATCATTTTTATTTTATATCATTTTAACAGTGCCTGAAGAGGTGCGATTTTCAGGTAAGCCAATTGACAAAGGCCCAGGGGAAAGTCGCCGAAACGGTCTAATCACCGTTGGTCATTTGGAGTTGAATCTCCGTGATTGTCACAGAAAAACTGTGGAGTGCTTCGGGTAGGTCAAAGGCATATGCCTCCCCTATCCGTACTTCCAAAATATTTAATCAGCAATCAGGAGATATAAGATGAAACGTTCTCTTATTGTATCAAAATTTGGCGGAACCTCTATGGGCGACATTGCGGCCATGGAAAGAAGCTCGACGATCAGCATTGAAAGAAATTCCTCTGTTGTGGTTGTTTCAGCGACATCGGGAACTACCGATAAACTTATTAGTGTGGCTAAACTTGCTTCGGCCGGGAACACTAAGGAATGTGACAAGTTGGTTTTCGGGATTAAAGAGCGACATCAGGCGATGATTAATGAACTTCCTAAAAACCATATGGGTCTGGAGATTCTGAGCAGCTATTTCACTGAGCTAGATCTGTTGGTTCAAAATATTACTCTTCTGAAAGAACTCACTCCAAAAGCCCATGATCATATTTTGAGTCTTGGTGAGCGCATGTCCTCTTTAATCTTTAGTGAAGTTCTAAAAAATAAGATCCCAAACAAATCAGTGGTCCTTTTGGACGCGAGATCAGTTATTAAAACTGATTCAAACTTCGGGAAGGCAACGCCCTTAATTGCTGAGATTGCCAAAAAATGTGAGGAACTCAAAACTGATACGATCTATGTTACTCAAGGTTTTATTGGGTCAGACGCAGAAGGAAACACCACAGTTCTTGGCCGTGGGGGCTCTGATTATTCGGCAGCTTTATTTGCCGAGGGGTTCAACGCTACTGTGCTTGAAATCTGGACCGATGTCGCCGGTATTGCAACTACTGATCCTAGACTTTGTCCTGCTGCACGCATCATCCATGAAATCAGTTACGCCGAGGCAGCAGAAATGGCGCAATATGGGGCAAAAATTCTTCATCCAGCAACAATCGCTCCAGCGGTTAGAAAGTCCATTCCCGTTTTCGTTGGATCGACATTTGAAAAAAACCTTCCAGGAACCTGGATAAAAAAAGATGTTGAAAACCGTCCCGCTGTTAGGGCCATTACTAAACGAGCTCATCAAGCATTACTTACGATTTCAAATCCAAATATGTTAAATGCTTACGGATTTATGGGAGAGATCTTTGATCTATTCGGTAAACACAGAATCTCTGTCGACTGTGTGACAACTTCAGAAATTTGTATTGCGGTAACCGTTGATCAACCAACTCTTGATAATCAAAAATTCATGAAAGATCTTGAGTCTGTTGGAAAAATCGATGTTGAAACTGGTTTCTCATTAATTTCATTAATCGGTAATGATCTATTCGGACAAGCAAGTCTCGCTAAAAGTATATTCTCATCTGTCGGGGATGCTTCAATCCGTATGATGAGTCTTGGTGCCAGTTCATACAACTTCAACTTCTTAGTCAAAGAAGAAGAGTCTAATGGTTGTATTCAAAAACTACACAAAAGCTTAATTGAAGGCATGAAATGAAAATAGCCCTCTTAGGCAAAGGTAAAACAGGCTCTAAAGTTCTACTTAATAAGACTCATCAAGTAATTGCCTTTGATTCAAAGAATCCACCTACTTTTGAAAAACTTGAAACCTTTGATGCCATCATTTCTTTTTTACCAGGGGACGTTTTTAAAAGTTATATTCCCCTTTTAATTGAAACCAAGCTTCCTCTTGTGACTGGCTCGACTGGTTTTGAATGGCCCGCGAATCTGGATCAAGTTCTCAAGGATAAAAAGATATCATGGATCTATGCTTCTAACTTCTCTATGGGTGTGGCAGTAGTTAAACAGATGCTAAATAAACTCTCCCTGGCAAAGTCAATGTTTGCTAATCACAAAACGAGTATCCACGAAATTCACCATACCAAGAAACAAGATGCCCCAAGCGGGACGGCCCTTAGCATGGAAAACTGGATGGACGAAAAGTGCATTATAACATCTGAGCGAACTGGTGATGTTATTGGTTTTCACGAACTCAAATTTGATACCGGTTCAGAAAAAATTACCGTGACTCATGAGGCACTGGACCGAAAGCTTTTTGCCGACGGTGCTATCTGGGCAACAGAGTACTTATTAAAAAACAAAATTCCTGGCCTTAACAATTTCCAAGAAATTATAGAGAGGACATTATGACATTATCAAATTATTCCCTTTGGACCGCGATCGTCACCCCCCTTACCCATTCTTTTCATGTTGATTACAGAACATTGACTTCACTTGTTCATGATCAAGAAGATGCAGGCAATGGTCTTTTGGTTTTAGGTTCAACTGCTGAAGCACTCAATCTTACTTTGGAAGACAAAAAGAAGATTGTGGAACACGTTATTGCCATGAATCCTAAAACTCCCATGATGGTAGGAATTGGCGGTCACCAGCTAGAAGAAACTCTTGAATGGATCAAATTTTTAGAAACTAAAAACATCCACTGTTATTTGATGGTCACTCCGATCTACGCCAAGCCAGGCCCAATTGGTCAGTACCAATGGTTTAAAACTCTCATGGATGCCGTAACCAAACCTGTTATGCTTTATAACGTTCCGGGCAGAAGCGCTGTTGCGATGTCGCCTGAAGCGGTTGAAAAGCTTTCATCTCATAAAAACTTCTGGGCGATCAAAGAGGCCAGTGGTTCAGTGGAAAAGTTTAAAGAATTTTTGAAGGCCGCCAACGGAAAACCAGTTTTTTGTGGCGATGATGCCCTCATGCCAGATTTTGCTCTTGCCGGTGCAGCTGGATTAGTTTCCGTCGCCTCAAACGCATGGCCTAAAGAAACAAATCTTTACGTAAAAAAATGTCTCAATAAAACTTTCGATGATAAACAGCTATGGACTGATGCTTCAAATAGTCTCTTCGTGGTGAGTAATCCTGTTCCTGTAAAACGCTTGATGTTTGAAAATGGAAAACTGCAAACGCCTTTTATGGTTGCCCCTCTTAGCCATGAAGATATGAGTGATGCTGCAGTAGTTCTCAAGGCCAACGAACAAGTCAGAAACTGGTTTCAAAGGAATTCAAAATGAATTGGGAAGAAACTCTAGACCTTTTAGAAAAGGGTCTAGTTCGTGCAGCGATTAAGGAAAATGGCAAATGGATTGCTCAAGTTCATGTCAAAGAAGCGATTCTCGCTGCATTTAAGGCCGGTGAGCTTAAAGCATTTCCGAATGGGTTCGTGGACAAGCACAATCTCCCTGCTCGAGAATTTAAAGTTGAAGATAAAATCCGTATGGTTCCTGGTGGATCATCAGTTCGCCGTGGGGCCTATGTAGCCTCTGGTGTGATTATCATGCCACCGGCCTATATCAACGTCGGTGCCTATGTTGATTCAGGCACCATGATCGATTCCCACGCTCTCGTTGGTAGTTGTGCTCAGATTGGTAAGAATGTGCATTTATCGGCCGGTGTCCAAATCGGTGGCGTCCTTGAACCGATTGGACAAACACCAGTTGTCATCGAGGACAATGCCTTCGTAGGTGCCGGCGCTGTAATCGTTGAAGGTGTTCAGGTGTCTGAAGGTGCTGTCATTGCCCCAGGTGTGGTTCTTTCTAAAGGCATTCCAGTCTATGACTGTGTTAATGAGAGGATCCTAAATCCAGGTGAGCCCATTCCGGCCTATGCAGTGGTGGTTCCTGGTACACGTCCCTTCTCTAAAAATGTTTGGGCAAAAGAAAATGGTCTGCAATTGCAGTGTGCACTCATCATAAAATACAAAGATGCAAAAACTGCGGCTTCTTTGACTTTGGAAGATCTTCTTAGATAAATGGAAAAAAAAAAGGGCCCCTGCACGGGCCCTATTTTGGCGACATTCAACGCCAGAAGTCCTTCTCTGGTCTATCAAATCATCCTTGATTCTTAATTGCTGCTTACTACCATTCTAGGGTTTTATTTTCAGTGTTGGAAATGTTCTTTTACTTACTTTTGCTAACTTATTGGCCGATAGGACCACTTTGTAAGTAATTGCGAGAAACAACCACCTACTAGTGCTTGAAATTCTATCTACTAACGTTTAACGGGTGTCTTTTTCTTAGCGAGAAAATCGAGAGCTAAAAGCTCATTTGTTAACATTTTGATAGAATAAGTGCGCTTGGCAAGCTTGAGATCAAGTAAATCTCTAACTTTCGGGCCTAATTCTGAATAAGCAATTTTTCTTTCTTTTTGGATAGTTTTACCATTTTCAATTAGTTCATAACGATAAATAACCCCAGAGGTTTTGAGCAATTCCAGGGTTCTGATATCCGGATCGCTTTTGATAAGAAGACTATATATCTCTTCATCAGGATCACTTTTTGCATCAATCACGCCGGTACTGCTTACTGATTCATTAACGATAATATCTAATCTTGTCCCATTCGCAGTTTCTCCATTTTTACCGACAACGATACTCTTATTTCCAGCGGCTTTCTGAGATCCGTCCGCAGAGGTTTCAAAAACATTGAATTTAGCACTTCCAACATTATCTGATCCAGGGTTAGTCCCGAACCCTTCCCCTCCAGCATTTTTTTCATTACCGGTATTGCTGTTGTTATTTCCTATAAAACTCTGGTTGGAGAACTGTGGAGCTGATCCATATGAAGCAGCATATTTTTTTTCTAATGCTTCGTATTTACTTTGAAGCTCTTTAAGCTCCTTCTTATTTTCATCTATGATTTGTGATGTTGTCTCCGGACCATTTTTTTCAACTTTATTCAGAACTGTTTTAGCATCATCTTCAGAAATATTATTAATTAAATTTTTAGTTTGCTCACTTGTCTTCGTTTTTCCTGATTTAGTTATCTTCTCGCTGATCTCGTCTTTTGAAGGAGAAAGGATACTTGTCGTTGAGACGGGATCAATAGCATTAGTCACGGAAGGAATTATTGGACTAGAAGGTGCAAAAGGGATGGTTGCATTTGTAACATTGGGAGTTGTTATGGTCGGGTTTTTTGTTTCATCATTAAAAGCATTGTTAAGACTTCCCAGTAGCTTGTCTGTTCTCTCGCCCTGATTCTTTTCGACAGCACTTGGATCTGTAACAGCGGCAGATAGCTTTGAGAGAGAAGCTGCGTCAGATGCATCAGACTTCATCAATCCCGACCCAACAGTTATGTTTCTTGATGAAAACATTCCATGTGTGTCGGGTTCAAAACTCATTGGAGCGACGACTCGACGAAAACCTACATCATGATCGGCCTTTACAATAAATGCATTGATCTCAGTCGCTTTTTTATCATCTTTCCGCAAATATGCTTTCGAAAATGGATTCGTTTGATCATTGATGTTAAATTTGGTTTTTCGATCATAATAGTCTGACAATCCAATTGTATTGTCAGAAACACTAAGACCATTAAAAACTGAATTGACTATATTTTTAGGCTTACTTTTGCAGATCAGTAAATCCATATCATTTCGTTCTTCAGTAGTTAATATTTCGTTACGTGATACTAGGTTATCAGCTTCCTGATGACCAATATTGTTTAAAAGTTCTTTATTGGGTGTACAGACTGCTTTAGCAATATTTTCACGAAACTGATCACATTGACCTTGAAAATACCCCGCCAAATCAGTTTTATTGTTTTCAATATCCTCTAAAATTGTATGTTTGTCTGCAAATTCAGTTTTAGGTCCATAAGGATTTACCTTTAAGAAAAAATCTCTGTTATTTAAAAGAATTTTCAAACCAGGATGAAGATTCATTGCAGCGTTTATTGTATCTGTAAGTTCTTCTTTAGATGTTTGGGTTTTTATAAAATCATTCAATCCAGGATGTTTCAGCCCAATGGCCTTAAGCACTCCATTTACATCCGCTTTTTTATCCTGATCAGAAATTAATTTTAGGATGGCATCAAGAGGAGTCTTTCTTGATTCTTCTATCTCTTTTTTAATATATTGGTTTAATGCTGGCGATCCCATTAAGGAAGTTACGAGATTATCTGCAAAAGGAAGCTGAGGAGTTGTCGGGCTTAAAACGAACCTTTCTTTGTCAAAAGTCTCACGTTTAAAACCCTTTATGTTTGATATATCATTGCCTAAAGCTGCCATTTTGTGGCCGAGGTCCATTGATTTCACATCATCACCAAAAGAACTGAAGATATCATCATACCGTCTTCCCATCTCTTCCGCAGAAACATTAGTTAACTTGCAAGCTTTAGATACAGCATTTTTAATAGGTTCCGCTTTATTACATAAGAAAGGGCCATAATCAGACTTAGAAGCCTTGGCACCTGTTAAAACTGGTGCCTTATTATTAAGATAATAACTTACGTTTTCATAGTTGCTGGCGTACTCATTCAAAATCTTTTGGCCAACAGATTTGATGATCATGCTATTTAACTTCGCCGCACTTGAAGTTCGTCGTTTCAAATCCATTGGGGAGAATTTTTTAGTTTTTGATTCAAGGCATTTGCATTGGGCTGGAGTGTATTTGTCTCCGGTAATATTTCTAGCAGTAATTTCTTGGGAAAAATTTACGATAACTTTTACGGGCTCGCCGAGTACACTCGCACCTTCGCAGTTTTGCTCGTTACCTGCAGATACCTTTTTAGGAATATTTCCACAAAAATCTTTTTCTTGACCTAAGAATGAAACATATTCATCAGACATATCCGAATTCGGTGCCTGATTTTTATACATCACATTTACGGCATGAACAATTGCAACGGGGGCCGCTGTCATTTCTACCTTTGTTTGTGTAATACTAATTGACGGAAGCGAATTTAGTACCAACGTCCTTTGATAAGAGTAAGCACAAACATCAGACGGATTAAGCCCTTTCTGAATATGTTCTGGAAGTTCTTTAAAGGACTTTTCTAACTGTGTCATGCTGTGATCAGAGATCTCTTTTTTATTTGCAAGAAAATATTCATTCTGAAAATCTGAAAAACTTTTCCCGTCAGTATAATATTTCACAAATTCTTTACACATTTCATCCGAATTAATGACAGTCTGGGCCTGCACCAAAGACGTAATTAAAATAAAAATGATAAATGCGAAATTTTTCATGAGTTAAACCCTATATTAACCTGTCGGTAGATATTAGGTTTCAATTGAGTAAAGAACTCATCATCTCTTCAAATTAGTAAATGCGCTATCTCAATTCAGGTAGTTGCGTATTTATGTCGAAAATATTCTTGGGTAAGTATGCAACAGATTGATGGCGAATATTGGCATTTGCGGCAAGAGGCCAGTATTTTTATCCTAGCCACTTACCGCAAATTGAATGAATTAGACTTAAGCTTTAGCACTCGCCATTGTTTCCGCACGCAAATCTTTTCTCAAAATTTTACCTACGTTCGATTTTGGCAAATCATTTCTGAACTCGATAATCTTTGGCACTTTGTATGAAGTTAATTGTTCACGACAAAACTTAATTACTTCTTCCTTAGTTAGGCCTTCGTCTTTTTTTACAATGAATACTTTAATTGCTTCACCTGATTTCTCATCTGGAATACCGATTGCTGCACATTCAAGAACCTTTGGGTGCTGAGAGATGACATCTTCCAGTTCATTAGGGAAAACGTTAAATCCAGAAACAAGAATCATATCTTTTTTACGATCAACAATTTTCGAATAACCTTGCTCATTCATATATCCAAGATCGCCAGTCTTGAAAAAACCATCTTTAGTCATGACTTTTGCTGTCTCGTCTGGTCGATTATAGTAACCGGCCATAACCTGTGGGCCACGGACACATATTTCGCCAATTTCACCTAATGGCACTGTTTTTTCGTTGTCATCTTTAATTTCAATTTCAGTTGATGGAAGTGGCAGACCAATAAGTCCGTTGTAATCTTTAAGTGTCATGGGATTAATACAAGCAGCTGGCGAAGTTTCAGTCAGGCCGTAGGCTTCGATCAGTGGACGACCTGTAACCTGTTTCCATCTGTCAGCAACAGACTTTTGAACGGCCATACCACCGCCCAGAGAAACTTTTAAGTGTGAGAAATCCAACTTCTTAAATTCTTCATTATTAAGAAGACCATTAAAAAGGGTATTCACACCAGTGATGGCAGTAAATTTCCATTTTTGAAGTTCTTTCACAAATCCTGGGATATCACGTGGGTTAGTGATTAATACGTTAAGCGCACCAACACTGTTAAAGATGAAACAGTTCGCTGTCAGTGAAAAAATATGATAAAGCGGAAGCGGAGTGATAATGATTTCTTTTCCATCAGTGATCAAATTCTTAATCCATGCGCGGGCCTGAACCATGTTGGCCACGATGTTTTTATGAGTTAGAATTGCACCTTTTGCTACACCAGTTGTTCCACCGGTGTATTGAAGAAAGGCCGTATCATCAAGCTTAACATCAGCTTTTTTGAACTTGTCAGCAGCGCCTTTTGCAAGACACTCTTTAAAATCAACCGCATTTGGAATATTAAAAGCAGGAATCATTTTTTTTACATTTTTAATAACAAAATTTACAATGTAGTTTTTTGGAAATTTCAACATATCGCCAATCTCAGTCAGGATCACAGTCTTCACTGGAGTACTGGCCAGAATTTTCTCGAGCACAGCGGCTGAATTTGCGTAAATAACAATCGCCTTACAGCCAGCATCTTTTAACTGGTGCTCAAGCTCTCTTGGTGTATAAAGTGGGTTAACGTTTACAGCGATCAATCCAGCTCTAAGCACACCAAAAAGGGCGATTGGATACTGAAGAATGTTTGGCATCATAATGGCGACTCGGTCACCTTTTTGAAGCTGCAAATCATTTTGCAAATAACTCGCAAATTTACGACTTAGTAATTCAATTTCTGAATAGGTAAGTGTTGTTCCCATATTATGGAAGGCCGGAAGATCCTTGAACTTAGTAAAACCGACTTCAAGAACATCATTTATCGATGAATACTCATTAGGATTAATTTCGTAAGGAACCCCTGCATCGTAACCTTTGTGCCAAATTTTAGTCATATGTATCTCCATTTTTTTATCATTATAAGATTGTAATCTATTTGACCTAGAGTATTATTTTCTCTAACCAGACTATTTCTGTTTTTTTTGTAGAACCATTCTCACCGAAGCTGGCAGGATTTCACTGGGTATTTCCATGAAGGTTGGATGTGGAACAAAGCCAAAATTTGCGTAGTACATATAATAAGTAATGTTAAAACCGGCCTCATTGAGTTCTTTTTCAAGGTCTAGACTGTCTAGAATTCTTCTCACTGGTTTCCACTCACCAAACATTTGCCACAGGACATTGTTTGGATCGAACATGAAACCGTCTGGGATATAAAGTTTTTTACGATGAACCATGGTCTCAGCAATAAAAATTCCATTCTCTTTGAGATGATCTCTGACAAGCTTGAGATAGGAAAATCTTTCCGGATCTGTGATGAGACAATGCAATAAATGTGAATCCACAATCAGATCGTATTTATCAGGCAGTGAAACATCCGGATGTGTAACGTCTGCTTCAATAATTTTTGGAGTAAAATTTTCAAGAGCGAATAAACGTCCACCTTGCTCAAGTGCTGAAGGTGAAAAATCCACCAAGGTCACATCTGATCCAAGCCGCGCCAGATGAAGACCCAGGCCACCACGACCAGAGCCCATTTCAAGGACTTTCATATCTTGCCAGTCTATATCGCTCAGAAATTTTGACTTACATTCAAGTGCATAATTGGCCAGCCCCTTAGTGGACTGAACAACATCTGCCACCATGTCGGATGGGCCACGACCACGGTCGGACTTAAATGAATCTTCGTAATACTCCTGCAAACTCATAAAAAAAGTGTAAGATACTTACCTATGACAAAGCAAAAACATTTTTTTCTTTTCCGCGGATTAATTCGCGAGGCCAGACATTGGGGTGATTTTCCGGACCTTTTAAGTAAGGCCAATCCAAATTGTCGGATCACCGCCATCGATATTCCTGGTGCTGGGGTCTATTTTCGCTCCCCTTCCCCACTTTCAGTCAAAAAAATGGTTGAATCAATGCGTCGGGTTTACCTCGAACAAAAAAAAGAAAATGAAGAGTGCATCCTTTTGGCCATCTCACTTGGTGGCATGATCGCGGCACAGTGGCTCAAAGATTACCCACAAGACTTTCACAAAGCGATTCTTGTTAACACTAGCTACGGCGGGATCTCAAGCGTCTTTGACCGTTTAAAGTTCAGTGCTCTCATCCATCTGCTCAAAGTTCCAGTTCTTAAAGGACGAGCCAAAGAGGCTCATATCCTGCGCTTGATTAGTAATCATAAAAATATTTTTGATGAGACACTAAACCTTTGGGAAGAAATTCAAAAGGATCAGCCAGTAAGCCTGACTAATACGATACGACAACTTGCTGCTGGTGGTTTGTTTCGCATTGGCAACTTTAGGCCCGCCTTACCCATCCTCATTTTGGGTTCCGTACATGACAGAATGGTCAGCGTTGATTGTTCAAGGGCCATAGCTAAAAGATGGGAGTCACCTATTTTTGAGCACCCAACCGCGGGCCATGACCTTTCGGCCGATGACCCTCATTGGATTGTTGAAAGGATTAGAGAATTTACTAATTAAATTTTTGTTTCCTGCTTAA
>JBILYY010000001.1:0-94040 GCA_044377495.1 Bacteriovoracaceae bacterium
TGCGATCTTTGTGTACTAAAGGATGTCTGTCCGTCAGTTATAAGAGAGAAGAAAGTTCTTCAAAAAGCTCCTCGCGGCACCAAATAAGCGGCGGCAAATACAGTTGCTTAACTTCTAGGACTTCTTTTCCTTGTGAAAAAAACTTGATATCAGATTGGTGGCATAACAGTGTTCCACCTGCAATATCCCATATATTTTTAGGGGCTAAACTAACAACGAAGTCTAATTTTCCAGCTGCAAGTCGGCCTAGTTTATAAGCAATACTGCCCATAGGCTTGAGTTTAAATTTTTCACTTATAAACAACTTATATAAACCTTTATCCCACTCCGAATGAGAAACTTCGCCGTAATATTCAGGTTTATCCACATGTGCCACACAACATATTTCACTGTTAAATAACTCTTTTTTAACTGGATTATAGACCCAACCTTCACCGACAAAGTTTTGTGATGCAAACAATCCTACCGAGATTGCCCATTCCGGGCGATTCTTAATATATTCCCGGGTGCCGTCCAAGGGATCAATTGCCAAGAGAGGAAAATCTAGAGTGGTATAATTTTCTTCGGAGTAAAAGGTAACATCAGGAAAATGCTGTTTCGACATCTTTTCCAGTAGATCAGATAAAGCCAAATCAAGAAGCGTTACTGGAGTCCCATCTAGTTTTATACTGGACTCGGGTATTGAGTGTAACTGAGTGACTTGGTCAATCTGTCCAATTATTTCATCCATAATTTTAGCCAAATTTGAGCTCAACAATAATTTTTTATCCACAAAATATCCCTAGTTTTCCACAATTATTTTTGTTTGACTTAACCTAACACCTGTCTTCTGCGTAGGGCCATTTACTATAAAATCATAAACATAAAAAAGGGGAACACCTGGTTCCCCTTACATTTGCGCAATTAACAATTGTTGAGTGATTCAGTTTCCCCCAAAAATTTTCAAACTGCCTCATGGAGCGTTAGCATTTCGACAAAACCATCTTGCGCCACAGAAAGCGCAAAAATTCCGTCACCGGCCGCACTTAAATCATCTACCACGCTGGTAAGTAATTTCACTCCATCACCATCTACATAGACGAATGCTTGGTCAGGACTTTTTGGTGGCTGGGACGTGAAATGTTGATAACAAGAAGTGAAATCTTTGAAAACAGTGGCCGTTAAGTGAGTCTTGTACAAAAGTCCTCCTTGATGCCTAAGAAGAGATCCATTCTCTTCCTGCTTGATTAGTAAAATTGTAGCAATATTTTGGGATATGGTGCAAAAGAAAAGTGGAGAAATTCAAGAAAACTCGTAACTTAACACGATGTTAACGATTTAAAAACTCAACTATATCTGGGGGAGATTGATAAAAATTGTAAAGCATTCTAACTCTGCCTTCAAAATGGGAATCCAATAAGCAGACCAGAATGTAAATCGCGTATATAAAATTTCTTCTTGAACGTAGTCGACTGATACTTTGAAAAATCCATTCCAGAGGAAGGATAGAGAGAAAAACCACGAACCACAACATACCGAAGTTTTTAACTAGATCTTTATCAACAATAAGACTGAGAGCAACTACGCAACCAACAAGGATTCCAAGTTCACCCAGCCGTTTAAAATCAATCGTCAAAGTCGCCATAAGTTTTATTTTTGGCTTTATGACCATAATGATAAATGCAACTAGGCCAATAAAGGATATGGAATAAAATGCTTTTCTCTTTATTAGCATGCTTAAATAATTATTAAGCTGTTGAAAAGTCATGGCATGCTCAAAGAATCTCAGATCAATATGTGTAATTAAAGTTATTAGAATCAGAAACATACCCAACGAAGTGTATTTCACAAATTGGCTTCGATACCAGTCAGTATTATCCCTCAAAAAATAAAAATAGAGAAGGCCAAGGCCAACAGGGAATAGAAAGAAATTGTTATAATTGAGCGTTACCCCAGCATAACAAAGAAGACCATACATAAGTCCAGCCCGATAAGTGGAACTTTTCACGCACCATAGAATTGACCACACCCATAATACTGAAAACGTAGTTGAGGCACATGTATAAATATCTTTTCTTAAAAAAAGAGGAAAACTCCAAGTCGAAACAAGAGCAAAAAGTCCTAAAATTGAAAGTCGCCGAGAAATAAAAAAACGTAATATGCCGTAAAAAGCTAAAAGATAAATACTGAAGCTGACAAAATAAAAGTGCATACTCCAACCGAGATTCATTAAGTGAGGAAAACGGCGGAATGGAAAAAAATTCATATGGAGATAACTCCATAACTGACCATTCATTTTTTCTTCTGGATCTACAATTAATTTAAAAGTTTCAAGATTACTTATGAATGGAAAACTCGGCATGGATGTTACGAACATTGCTATTGTAAGAAACAAAACAGTCTTTTCAAAAGCATCAAGATATTTGTACTCAGTGAACTGTGTTGAAACTGATTCTTGGATAATTTTTCCCCGTGTTGGCCAAGAATAAAATAGCCCTATGACGACAAAGAATCCCCAAAAAAAGTGCCTGACGATTGATTCGGGAATAAAGGACATCAAATTAAAGATAATCAACATCGCGGCATTGCCAATAATGACCCTATAAAGAACACGGTCAATACTGGAATTGGCCCTAAAATAGATTTTAAACCTGTGATCAATCTCTTTCCCAAGTAGGTACCATTGACCGGCCATAAACATGAGATAGGCCAGCATCATCAGGGATTGGACGAACATGTTAATTTCTAAGGATTTTGGTATCCACACAGGCAAAAGCAGGAACGAGAAGTAAATAACTGCTCGATTTATAAAGAATTTGGATTTTTCCCAAACAATATTTGAGTTTTTTGGTAAAGTATTTTCCATAATATCCGATCAGAATAGTGGACTATTATATTAGTCCAAACCTTAGACCTAATTCTCAAAATGGGGGATAGACTGTTCAACTATCTCCCATTTTCTTTAAATCGTAGCTCACTTTCTTCCCACTTGCATCAACTATGTCCCATGCTACATTAAAGTGTGATTGAAGGCATGATGCCTGATTATCCCAAGCTGTTTCATGGAGAAAAGAATTGGGGATTTCCTTTGGTTCTATCAATTCAGGACTACCCAAAGACATTGTTCAACAGATTGTTGAGGCAGAGAAAATTCCTTTAAAACAAATGGAAGCTCGCAAGGGTAAAATCGAAGACAAGAAAGCTCTCGTTGGTCAGCTAATTACACTCGTCGAAAGTATGCGCGGTGAGATTCTTAAGAATAAGGGTGCTCGCAGTTTACGTGAAATGAAGGTAAATACGGGTGATAATCCAAATATCGCGGTATCGGCCGATAAGAACGTAGCAGACCCTGGAAAATATAATCTAGAAGTTATGCAACTTGCCAGTAAGTCTTCAGCAATCAGTAATGGCGTAGAAGACAAAGATAAAACCTATCTTGGCGTAGGTTACATAAAAGCCGTTCTTCCCAACGGTGACACTAAAGAAATTTATGTCGATGAAGAAAATGCAAACCTGACCGGCATTGCAAAACTTATAAATGCGGATACTAACCTTGGTCTTAAAGCCACTGTCGTTAACGATGGCAAAGGTGAAGATGAGCCTTATCGCATCATGATAGCCATGCAAGAAACCGGTGATGGAAATAATGCTGAATTCCCTTACCTTTACCTTGTGGACGGAGAAGTCGATTTATACTTTGACCAAGAAAAGCCTTCGCAAGATGCAAAGGTGAAACTTGATGGTTTTGAGATAGAGATTCCAACCAACAAGGTAACAGACCTTATTCCAGGTGTGACGATTGATCTAAAAAAAGCAAAAATTGGCGAAGAAATCAATATTGATATTACTGAAGACGTCGAGAAAATCGGAGTTAAGATTACAAGTCTTGTTGATAATATAAACAACGTACTTAAATTTATTAAGGACCAAAATACGCTCGATGAAAAGACTGATACCTCTCGAAGTCTCGGTGGTGATCTCACTCTGACGACAATTGAAAGTAAAGTAAGAGCAGCTGTTTTCACTCCTATCATGACAGAAAGTGGTCCTCACCGCGTTGGTGATTTTGGAATATCATTTGAGAGAAGCGGTTTATTAAAATTTGATTCGCCTAAATTTGAAGCAGCCATTTCGAAAGATTATAAAGCTGTGGCTCAAACTTTAACTGGGATGTACTCAGTTGAAGAAGGCAAAAGTAATGGTTTTATAGATCTATTAGAAGATACAGCTAAAACATTACTGAATACACCAAGTGGTGCCCTTCAAACTAGAAAATCTGGACTTCAAAGCCAGATTGGAAATATTGACCGACAGATTGTTACAAGACAAAGAATGCTCGCGTCAAAAGAAGAAATATTAAAAGCCAAATTTGCCCGACTTGAAGAGACAATGTCTAAAATCAAAGGTCAGGGGGCAGGACTTGCCGGTTTAGCAGGGCCAATGAATCCTGTTCAACAATTAGGGTAGAATAATCGTGATATAGGAGGAGGATCTTATGAGTTATGGTTTAGGCGCTTACAAAAAAACATCTGTTGAAACTGCTAGTAAGGAGCAAATCCTTCTGATGCTTTATCAGGCAGCAATTAAAAACTGTAAAAAAGGTATTGAAGCTATCGAGAATAAAAATCTCGCTAAAAAAGGCGAATATATCGGCAAGATGCAAGATATAATCGTTGAGCTTTCAAATAGTCTGGACTTCGAAGTCGGTGGAGATGTTGCTAAAGAATTAGCATCACTATATGACTACATTCTATACTCAAGTACGCAGGCAAATATCAAGATTGATAAAACTCATCTTGAAGGATGCTTAAGGGTTCTCAACACACTCTATGATGGATGGACAGAAGCTATCAAGCAGATCAAAACTCAATCGACCAACACTAAGAGTGCATAATGGATAAAATGATTAGCCTTTTTGATGAATTTATCATGAAGGCCGTGACTATGACCGAGTCAATGTTAGAGTCAGATTATAGCGAGACTACGAAACTTGAAGATTTTACACAAAACAGAGAACGACTTCTTTCGGTTTTGGACCAGATTTCACAAAAAATTGATTGGGATGCAATATCTATTGATTCACGAAACGAACTGAACAGAAAAATAGAATACATAAAAAATCTAGATGTGAAACTTTTAGCGAAACTCCAGGATCACAGGGAAGAAGTTAAAAAAGAAATCGAACAAACTTATAAGCAAAAAGAGAATGTTAAGGGCTACAACCTATCTGACGTGAAATAAGTGTGAAGAAACTAATCATCATCCAAATGGATGAAGCTTATTTTCTTTTTGAAACGCTCTCAATGCTTGATCGGTACCGTGACTCGCTTAAAGATTTTGAAATAACTCTACTTGCAAATCCCAAATCGCTAGCTCAAATCCAAGATGGTTCTAAACCAATTATAAACGGCATTACAACTGAAATTTCAGATATCGTTGATAAAGAGTTTGATATTAGTGTTAACTTCTCTATGGAAGAGACCTCATGGCCAATTCACAACCTCATCAAATCAAAGCAAAAGCTTGGCCCCTATAAAAACAGCAGTCAATTAATTGTACCTGATGCTTGGTCCTCATATTTATTGACACTTAAGGCTCGAGCTCCTTTTCTTACTTTTCATATGCAGGATATTTACAAAAACATTCTAGGAATTAAGAAAATATTTAGGCCAAAAAAAAATCACAAAAATTATCAACAAGTTGTTATTGGTCTATGTAATACAGGTTTTTTTTCGGCTAACGAACAAGAAAATCTCATCACAATAATAAATTCCCACTACCCTCACATAAAAATAAGAGACATATCTGAAGTAGATCCGGTCTCCAATCTATCGCAAGTTTTATACATTGGTCCGGCGAATTTTGAGGCATTAAAAATTTGCGAAGGCGGGGCAACTGGGATTTTTCTCTGCAGTCAATTCCAAGGATTTAATCTTATTCCTCATGACGAAGGTCATTATGTTATAAGCTCAAAAAATACACAGCTTTATTCTGAAAAACTAATGTCGTTTATTAGTAACGAAATACAGAACAAAGATATTCCCTTGAACTTCCCTTATGCAGTTTATCAAATTGATGAAGAAAATCTTTTTGGTAGCTTTTTAAAGAGCCTCAACTCTACTGATGATAATTACCCATTTTACCAAGCACATGTAATTCTCTGGAATTATCTTTTAAACCTTTTTGATATAAATCTTGAAATTATTAGCTGTCAGTCTGGTCAAATTGAACTTCTAAAAAATCAGGTTGAAGTTTTAAATAAGCTAGTTCGCTTATATGACTACGTTATGAGCTCCGTAGATACGATATACCAAGAAGCAAAATCAACTTCAGCCGATAATAATAAAATTCAGGGCCACATAAAAAACTTGCAGGAGATGGAAGAAATAACTGACAAAATCTCTCAATCTAATTCTTTTTTGAGGCCGGTTCTTGATTTCTATCGAATTCGCAGGGGACAAAACTCAGGTAAAACTTTACTAGATCAGTCTCAACATAGCTTCTTAACATATGCGGAAGAACAGCAGGCCTTGAAGGCGATGTTAGAATTATTTACTGTGACATTGCGTAAGAACGAAGTTAGCATTTAAGTATCAAGGAAGAACTCATGTCAGGGATGACTGTTGAAGCCTTAAAAGATTTTGATGTCATTTTGACTGATACAATTGTTATCGGTCAGGATCTTTTGAATGACATTATTCAGCAGATAAACAACATAGAAAGCTTTTCAAGTGATAAAGAGTATTTTCGAAACCTTCAATTATCTAGTATGTCGGCCGATATTACCAAATTTGTCGAATTAACCACTTTGCTGTCAAAAATTCTTGTCACGAAAAAGAAAATTAACGTACCAGAAATTAAACAGTCCCATATTCATCTCTTATTTGTCCTTAAGGGCATTAACCAAGCCCAGCAAAAACATGACTCCGAAGTGCTGGAAGATTTGATTAAGTATGAATTAAAAGATAATTTAACTCAGTGGAAAATAGATATCATTCCCCTAATCAAGCGCCAACTAAACTTCTAGCGATTCATATAGATCCGCAGATTCTCGTTGATCTTCCTACATTAAGCATTGATCCAGACGTATTTTGCTGTGTTTTACCCAATGAAGCCCAATTTAATTTATTGAAAAAAAATTCACGACTATGGGCCCAGTTTCCCGATGGGGAGTTTTGCGATTTCCCTTACTATATCAAGAATATAAATAGTTTACTTCAGAGTTTCAAATCCTATTCACAGACTATTGTTTACCCAGTGGATACTTTTCAGTCATTCATTAAGTCTACTCAGGCGATTGAAAAGAAAATTTTCTCGAATGTTTCAATGACTCCAGGAGAAAACGTAAAAGACCTTTGGGATGAAATCATTAAGAAAGTTAATATCATATCTACGGAATCCCACACTCTAAAGGGACTTGTTGAAAAAATCCTTGAAGTTCCTTTCTTAAAAAACTTTCAAACTTCTCTCATAATATTGCATCTAAAAGGTCAGACCAAAGCCGAACTTATGGGAACAATCTGGAGAAGTGAGCATGTTCACTCCCTTGTGGGCGTTAAAGACTTTAACATGTTCTTTAATTCTATTCGAAAATCAAAAATAAAATCTTTTTCAACTGAATCTTTCCCAAAAGTTAATTTTCCATTTAATGGAAACTTTCTGTCTAAAGAAGTCACTAGTAAAAAATATAGTTTAATTGCAATTGTTTCTCGTCATGATTTCTTAAGCTATAGTAGTGAGGAAATTGAATTATTTGAAACTTGTATCGATTTACTACAGCCTCATTTTGAAAGATTAATTGATCAGGAGTTTTCTGATAAAAACATTTCGGAACTTCGAATTTGTTTGAAAGATTTCCCACTTCCTTTAAGGATCAGGGACGGGCAATCCGGTTCTTCATTTATGAATGATCTGTATCGAAATGAACTGCAGGATCAAGATATTTTCTTTAACAAAAAAATCAAAGGTGCCTTTAGCTTAGATCTTTACGATAGTGACGAACTCCGCCATTACGCTTTTGATCTATTTCACTTTCAAAGAATTTCCTTACTCGGTGAGCTTTTAAATACTTTAAGACATGAACTAAGCAATCCTCTTTTTGGCCTAAAACTTGGATCACAGATTTTCACGACACTCGAAGTACCAGCAGATGATAAAGAGATAATGCGTGAGATTGAAAAGAATGTGGACCGATGTCAGTCAATCATAGAAAACTTCTCTAACTTATATCAAATTCAACCAGGCAACGAGCCAGTTTATCTAAATAAAATGATAAATGAATCTCTTGTTTTGGCAAAAAGCGAAATTAGAGAAATTTCAAAAAAAATTTCTTATAACCCAGGTACAGAAAACATTCAGCTAAACGTGCCACTTATCTTCGTCGTTCAAGTTTTTTTTAATTTAATTGTAAATGCAGCTCAAGCAATGCGCACACAAACTGAACGTGGTGAATTGACCATACAAGTGTCAATCAATGAATCAAATGTGCACGTTGATATTTCTGATAATGGTCCGGGCATTCAAGATGACAAAATCGTTAATCTTTTCAAACCATTCTTCACAACAAAATCCCAAGGAACAGGGCTAGGGCTGGTTTTATCACGCAACCTAGCTTTAAAAATGGGAGGGAATCTTGAATATATTCCAAATCAAAACAAAAAAGGCGCCTGTTTTAGGGTGATTATACCAATTACATGAAACACATTCTTATTATAGAAGACGAAATATTGATTCAACAATCGCTCAAAAAACTTTTCGAAAGAAAGGGTCTCAGGGTTGATGTTTCGGCCAGTGGTAAAATTGCCATTGATCTGATATTGGCTCAAGACTATGACCGCATTATTTGTGATCTGATGCTCCAGGACATCTCAGGCTTCGATGTAATTGAAGAGTCTAAGCAGCGCTATACTCTTGAACAAATTGGCCAAAAATTCGTCATAATGACCGCCTATAATTCTCCACAAGTTCTTTCCCGCGCAAACTCATATCAGTGTAAACTATTGAATAAGCCCTTTGATAATCTCGACGAAGCTTTGAGAATAATGACGGAGTAAATATGAAGCATGCTTCTCTGAATATTGTAGCAATAACTCTTAAGCCAAATACGACTCCTGAATTCTATAATATTCTTCCAAATTTATGTTCTTGGTTAATCAGAAGAAAGCGTACTGTTGTATTTCGCGAAGAAGACAAAGAACGAGTTCTTAAATTTTTTAGAAGTAAAAATACAGATCATCTTGAATTTTGGAACACTAAAGCATTTCATGAAAAAGTTCATATTATGCTATCCCTCGGTGGAGATGGAACCCTCATTGGTGTTTGCCGTAGAATTAATTCAAAAATACCGGTTCTGGGCGTCAATCTGGGTCGATTAGGCTTCATTACTGAATTTAATAAAAATGAATATTTTGATCGATTAGGCGATATTTTGGATGGAAAATATGAAGTAACAACTAAATCGTTATTTCATGTTTCAGTATCTAGAAAAAATAAAATTCACTATAAGGATTATTTTTTAAATGATGCTGTCTTGGCAAAAAATGATATCGCTCGGATGATTAACCTTCGGATTGAGCTAGGTAACGAGCATGTATATAATATATCGGGTGATGGTATTATTATATCCACACCTCTGGGCTCAACGGCTTATTCAATGGCAGCCGGTGGACCAATTGTTCATCCGGACGTGAAGGCCTTTGTTCTTACTCCAATTTGCCCCCATTCATTAATCCATCGCCCTTTTGTGGTGCCAGATACGGCCGAGATGAGTCTTAAAATATTGCCCCCACACCATTCCGTAACCTTGACCCTAGATGGCCAGGTTGCCGTCAATATAGATGAGCAAGATATAGTCATGATCAATTCAAGCAAGTTAAAAAAAGTCCTTCTGATCAAAAACCCAGACCGCGGCTACTTCGAGACCATAAGAGAAAAGTTTATTTTTTCAAAAAAGGAATAATACGTAAAAGATACGCTTTCTCTTGACTTCCGTAAACTATCCGTAATAATAAGTTATTAGTGAGGATATTTATGGAAACAAATTTCTATTTAAGAAAACTGATTATTCAAAACTTTGCAACTTTCAAAAACCAGTCAATTAACTTTAGGCCGGGTTTTAACGCCATTATTGGTGAAACAGGATCCGGTAAAAGTTTAGTCCTAGATGCGCTTCAGCTTATTCTAGGCTCCAGAGCCGATAAAAAAGTGGTTAGAAAGGACACAGACTACTCACTAATAGAAGCTTCGTTTCACTGTGAAGACCAGGGAGTTGTCGGTTTTTTAGAATTGGAAGGTTATCCTATTCAAGGTAAAGAGCTTATTATTAAGCGACTGATATACAAGAATGGAACGACTAAGACTTATATAAATCATCTTTCGTGCTCAGTAACATTTCTTGCTTCCTTTTCTAAAAGATACATTGATCTTGTTGGTCAATTTGAAAACCAAAAATTGCTATCAGAAAGTTATCAACTACATCTCCTAGACCATTACGGAAAGTTATCAGCCGATTTAGGGAAATATCAAAAGACGCTTACTTTATACAAAGACCTTCAGGCCCGCTTGTCAGAGCTAAATCTTTCAAAAATGCATAGAGAACAACGATTAGATTATCTAAATTTCCAGCTTCAAGAGATTGAAAAGCTAAATCCATCCTCCCAGGATGAAGAAGACCTTCTCAAGAAGAAAAACCTTTTGGCAAATATTGAAAAGATCCAAAAAATTTCTTTTCAACTTAAGGAGATTTTCGAAGGAGACGAGGGTCACCCTGGTCTCCTTTCTGAAATGAAAAAGCTAAGCTCGGTCCTTATCAAAAACAAGGACTTTTATGAATCTCAAATCGCCGAGGCTTCTGAGATCGATGATAAACTTCATCTTCTTGTTGATAATATTGATAAGAAATTTAATTTTGATTTGGATCCACAGGAACTCGAAGGAGTTATAGAGCGACTTGATAGTTACCAAAAGTTAAAGAAAAAATTTGGTGGAAGTTCTGAGACAATTATTCAGACACAAGTTGATTTTTTAATAGAAAGGGACCAACTTCAGTCTCTCGACTTTAATATGGAAGATATTAAAGTACAAATTTCAAACCTGAGATCTGATCTAACCGTTCAGTCTCAGTCATTGCATAAGAAACGCAGTCAGCACGCTATCACTCTATCTAAAGAACTAACCACAAGAGTTCAGAACTTAAAAATGACAGGAGCAACAATTAGACTTCTCGTTGAAGAACTTCAGGATTTTAATGATTACGGCGTTACGCGCGCAGTTTTTGTGGCAGAAACAAATCCTGGTGAAGGATTTTTCAAAGTAAAAGATATTGCTTCAGGAGGTGAACTTTCGCGAATCCTTTTGGCCGTTAGGCAAATACTCTCAACTTATGATTCAATCAGTATTTTTCTTTTTGATGAAATTGATACAGGTATAGGGGGAGAAACTGCTAATTGCATTGGTAAAGCACTTTGTCAGGTTGCTATCAATGGTCAAGTTATTGCTATTACTCATTTACCTCAGATTGCTCAATTTGCGGAAGTCCTAATCTTAGTTCAAAAGGATATTCAAGGTTCTGCAAAATCATCTAGAACTGAATCATCTATTAAGGAAATTGTTGGAAAGATGGTTTTAAAAGAAGTTCGGGCAATGGCCCAATTAAGTTAATTCAGGAAATGATATCTGATGATCCTCAATGAGTAGGAATGTTTTCGACTTTAAAGCATACCCATTATTAATATAGGTTGAATTTTCATTCATGTGAAAAACATCTTTAACATGGCTGTGGCCACCTAAAATGAAATTATATTGTCCTGATGTTGTTTTTAGAACTCCGTCACGAAAGCTTTGTTTAACCAAATCTTCATTGTAGTTTTTAGATCCCCTTTTACGTGACTTTTTTGAAGCACTTTGACCCAAAAAGACTAAAACACTATATGGCATCATATAATTTGCGACGAACTTCAAGGGTGCGGAAAGAATAAATGATTTATAACGTTGGTAAGCAAGATTCTCTACCTCATGCTCATCTCCATGTGATAAATAATAAGTTTTACCATCAATATTTTCCACCACTGGCATTTGGCTAATTTTTAATTCGCCATTAGGCCACCGCAATTTAAATAATTTCTCTAAATGAACATCATGATTTCCCTCAAAAAATAAAACTATTTTCCCTTTTTTTATTAAATTATCAATTAGATCAAAGATGTGACCAAATTTTTGAAGGTATTCTTTATGGGGTCCACACATCAAGTCAAAGATATCTCCTAAAAGCAAAATGTAATCAGACGTGGTAACAGTGGGATTTGTTAAAAAATTACATAAAAAACGATCTGCATCATCATGCGGAGTTTTAACGTGGACATCGGAAATTGCAACGATCTTCATTTATACATGTATAGCATGCAGCTCGTCTTTAATCCTCTCAAAAATATACTTTTCAAGATGCTTTTTACTTATTTGATCAATCTGGGAGAATCGGCAACAAATTCTCCAAACTTTATAAGTCAGTCCGTTATACTCATCGGGCTCAACTTCTTTAATAAGCGCAATTTCAACATTCACTTTAGTTGACCAGCCATTTGTCTTTATTTCAAGCGTTCTAATTGGGTCATTTATTTGAAAAAATTTGGATTCCATACGAGAAACTAAGAATGAAAAACCGCCTGTCGAAATATCAAAACAGCTCTTCGCAAATTTCTGAGACATTGGTCGAGGAACTGAAACTGATTTCGCAAAATTAATTTTAACATCCTCTGAATCGTAAACATTAAGACGAAAGCTTTTTCTTCTTTCCACTTGTGCAACGAAAGCAGGGATTTCTAAATAATATCGAATGGGAGCATCAGTATGGTGAATATTACATCTCAGCAAAAGTGCAGACTCCGGAATGTAAAGATCAATATAACTTTGGCCACTCATTAATTCTTGAACTTGATTTTCATGACCAGAGATCGGAATAATACAAAATTCCTTTCTCTGTTTTCTAATGGATTCAATTCTAACATTTGCCAAGTGTTTAGATCCACCTAGTAGTCGCCAAATAAAAACTTCTAGTTCAGCTTCTTTCGCTCCTGAAACGAGGCAATGAATCACGGATTCATCTTCAATTTTTTTTAGTTTATTATCATTATTCAAAAAATTCTTCTCCAACAGGGCCTCCCGGACTTTCATCCGAGAGGCCTTAGGCTTAAATAACTAAACTATAACCGAAGGTTCTTATTTTATCCGATCAATCTTAGCGCAGCAGAGCCAAGCTGGTTTGCCTGAGCTAATGAAGCAGTACCCGCTGCACTTTTAATCTGTGAAGAAGCTAATTTAGCAGTAGAATCTGCCACATCCACATCTTCAATTCGAGAACGTGCCGATTCTTGGTTAACCACTGACACGTCAAGGGTATTGATACTTGTTTGCAGTCTTGATTGAACTGCACCAAATGTTGCTCGAAAACCACTTACTTTTTCAATAGCAACATCAATACTACTCAGGTTATCGATAGCACTGGATTTATCTCTTAAATTAGAACCACCAATACCTAAGCTTTCTGATGAAGCATCTGCTACACCAGCATCATATTCTATTCGGTTATGTTCATTTCCCTGAGATCCAACTTGGAACTGGAGAACTGAACCCTCGCCTTGCAGTAGTGATCGTCCGTTAAAGTTAGTTGTTTTAGAAATACGGTCTGCTTCCTGTACAAGTTGTTCGTACTCTAGCGAGAGATAGCCGCGCTCGACATCTCCTACTGTATCCGAACCTGCCTGGATGGAAAGTTCCCGCAAGCGCGTTAAGATGTTCTGAGTTTCATTCAAACCACCTTCTGCTACCTGCACTAACGAGATTGCATCGTTAGCATTTCTTGATGCCATACGCAGACCGCGCGTTTCAGCTTCAAGTTTTTTAGCGATCGCCAAACCAGCTGCATCGTCAGCAGATTTTGTAATCCGCTTACCTGATGATAGTTTGGAGAACTCTGACTCGGTCTGGAGCGATGAAGCCCTCAGGTTTTTTTGCACCTCTTGCGAGGCGATGTTCGTGTTGATTCTTAATCCCATTTACGTACTCCTTAATAAGAACCGGCGTTTTCGGTTAGGTTTAGTTGACTAAGCCAGTCAACCGTATTCCTTATCGAAAGACTCGGGTAATTATTTAGTCTTTTGTGGATTTAAAAGAAAAAAACATTAAAAATTTGTAAAATTTCGATTACTTGCGGCTGCTAAGGTAATTCTTCATGGATTTATAACTGTCTGAAATATCGTCAAGTGCCTCTAAAAGGACACTGAGTGAACGAGGGGCCAGCCATAGAAATTCCTCCCCAACTTGCCACCTGCTTGATGTATCGAGAGCAGATATATCTGCCAAATGCTCTTCAACTATAAGAACATTCTTCTTTATTTTTAAAGAGGAGACAACTGCCTGCAAAAGAAATTTTTCAGGAACGCAAATTGCATTTTCCGAATGAAAAAAGCAAAAAATATCCGTTTGATTTATTTCAATATTTATTTTTTGGAAGGAAGAATTAGAGAAAGAAAAAATCACGTAGCTTGAATTTTATTAATAAGTGAGGTCGTGGAATAGCCGTCTACAAAGTTTAATGAATAAACCTCCCCGCCAGACTGTACAACCTCTTTTCCACCTACAATCTGATCAATTTTCCAGTCACCACCCTTAACTAAGACTTTGGGTTTCACCTTTAAGATTAGATTGAGAGGGGTGTCCTCAGAAAAGATTTCAACAAAATCGACTGGCTTAAGCTGGGACATCACATACTGACGATCAAGCTCATTGTTGATAGGCCGCTCCGGTCCTTTAAGGCGTTTTACACTAGCGTCAGAATTAAGGCCTATAACTAGAATATCACCCAGTTTTTTTGCCTCTGACAAATAGGCAACGTGGCCTTTATGAATTATATCGAAGCAGCCGTTGGTAAAAACTATTTTTTTGTTTTTATTTTCAGAAAGAAAATTTTCTAGTTCCTTAGAGAACATTAATCAACCCTTATCACTTTTGTATTTGAAACTTTATTTTGCAAGTCAAAATAAGAAAAAAGTCCCAAACTAACAAAATTCATTAGCGACACAAAAGAACGAAACATAAGCATGGTGAATGACTGAGATTTATTGTCCAGGTCAACAACGGTAACACCTAAAAGATTTTTCCCTAGTGTGGATTGAGATGTTTTTTCAAAGATTGAAAAATACATTAGATAAAATCCCGCAAACAGGACCAACACAAGCGGAGTAATTTCATTCGGATAAGTCGACCAAACATCGATTAAGTCTTTTTCAATTAGTCGGGACATAATAGTTAAAACAACAGATACACTAGATAGCACAAGACCTAAATCCAAGACGTATGCTAGTACTCTTTGCGATTTTGTTGCCCGTCTAAAAACTCTTTCCGCTCTTAAATTTTCAACCGGAGTGTGTGTTTGTGTTTCACGTCCGTAAAAAGCAGAAAGCTCATTTTGATATATTTGATTTTCTTTGCGAGGCATTACTCTTGGTGAGGGCGTAGGCATTGAAATAGAATTAATACTTAGTGTTTGAGACTCGCTAAAAACAGGCTTAATTTCGGTGGTTTTACTATTGTGAAAACCAAGACCAGAATTAATTGGTTTGAAATCAAAATCAAAATCATCGGTTGCCAAGATCACTGTAGGCTTTTTTGAAGAATTTGACTCTAAATTCATAATTTTATCCTTTTCATTCTTTCTTTAAGATTGGCATACAAATTTTAATCCAGCAATGACCCGAGAAGAATTCCGGCACCTACCGCTACCGAGGTAGGTGTCCTCAAAATGGGTGTTGGTAAATTAAGAATCTGAATTTTTGGCATTTTATGCAAAAGCTCAGATTCCATAGGTGAAAATCCACCTTCTGGCCCAACAATCAGAAGCCTTGACCCTGATCCTTTACCAAGTTTTACATTTTGAGTCTTATTTTGTGAGTCCATCATAATTATTTCACTATAATTTGAAGCTGGAATTTCATCCCAATTTGCCTGAATGATTTCTGGCAAATAAGCTGCATTCGACTGTTCAAGTGCGCTAATGAGCAAGCTCTCTAAGCGCTCAGATTCTGGCAGGCGAGTTTGTGAATATTCACCACGAACAAGATAAATCTTACCAAAGCCTAGCTCCACGGCTTGTTTTAAAGACAATTCGAGAGCTTCTTTTTTGGGTATCCCAATTGCTAGATCCATTAAATAGCTACGTGAAACTTGAGCTGATTCAATTTGCACTAAAGTCACTTCCCGTTTGGTAAGTGAGCTGATCTTAGTTTTTATAGTGAGTCCTGCGCCATTTAATAAAAGAATCTCTTCATTCAACTCTACTCGCACAACATTTATTAAGTGATGAGCGGCATCACCTTTTAGTTCATAGCTCTCGTTCAGAATTAAATGCTTCTGAAAGATGGCCCTCATGCTGGTCCTTTAGTAAAATAAAGTGCAGCCCAATCACCTTTCTCAAGTTGACGCTTAAGAGTCATACCCATGGCAACATAGGCTTGAATAATACCTGGAACCTGTGGTCTTAATAAACCAGACAAGATCAAGCCTCCATCTGGTCGAGTGACGTTGACCAAATAATCTTTTTCCAACATTAAAATGCTTTCTAAAATATTCGCAAAGACTAAGTCATACTGAGGCTTTAATTTTTCTCTAACTTCTGGGAGCAATAAACGGAAAGCATAACTTTCTAATTTATTTATTTCTGCATTTTGATAACAGTTTTTATTCGCCTCTGGATCAATGTCATAAAAATCCACCTGACCTTCTGGGTATAACTTAAATGTCGCTAAACCTAAAATCCCTGAGCCAGATCCGAAATCTAGAACACTATTCAAGGCGAAATTAACTTCTTCTGTTAAAAGTTTTAAACACAAAAATGTCGTTTCATGACTTCCCGTACCGAATCCCATCCCTGGATAAATATAAATATTCTGCTTTGTTTTAGATTTATAATCAGTCATCCATGAAGGAATAATCTCAAAAGAATCATTAACCAAGATGGGAGCATAATGTTTCTTCCACTCAGCATTCCAGTCTTGTGATTCGTGTTCTTCTATCTGAACTTCGGCCAAAACTTGTTTTTGACAATGTTTTTTAAATTTTTGCGCATCATCTGCAGTTCCAAAGAAAAATCGATAATTAGCAGGACGGCCTAAAACAGTACTTTCAACTTCATCTAGTACCATTTCAGGAATATCTCCACCGGAATAAGCACGCTCGCCAAGGATAGCGTCAACTTCGGCCTCACTCAATGAGAACTCCTCAATTCCTAATGAACTGCACTCATTTACTGCTGTGCTTTCTAAATTGGTTCTTTCATTATCAGTAGGTTGAAAATGAAAGAGCGTTACGACCCAGAACTTATCCATAAATATCCTTTAATTGCCCTGTTTTATAGCTTATGAAACAGCTTTTGTGAGGATAAAAATTTTACATAAGGTGAGGTTTTCTTAGTCTTAAGGTTCTTTTTTTGTTAGATAACAAATCCGTATGGGAAAAATTTTTCTAATTGGTATCGCCGGCGGCTCGGGTTCGGGGAAAACGACTTTTGCAAAAAAGGTCATGAAAGGTATCAGTAACCTTGATTCTTCAATGCTTCATATGGACTCTTACTATCTGCCTTCTCAGCCAAAAACAAATTATACATCAAGCGGGAAGGCCAATTTTGATCATCCCAATGCATTTGACTGGGAACTGCTGCGCCAGCATCTAACCGACCTAAAAAAAGGTGGTTCCATAAAATGCCCTATTTATGACTTTAAAAATTCAAGCCGTACCGAAGAATATGAATCTGTAGGACCTTGCAAAGTTGTTTTATTCGAAGGTATTTTTGCTCTCTACGATCAAGAAATTCGCGATCTCTTGGATATTAAATGCTATCTCCACGTAGATTCAGACATTCGGTTTACTCGCCGTCTACACAGAGACGTTAAAGAACGAGGCAGATCTCTTGAATCTGTTATTGCTCAATATTATGATACAGTGAGACCCATGTATTTAAAGTATCTTGACCCTCAACGTCAGTATGCTGATTTCACAGTTGGCGAAGAAACAGATGTCGCCTCACTTATTTTGTCTGCTAGGATTAAAGAAATGTTAACCACATCTCTTGAGAAACAAGCACACGAGGCAATGTAGTTGAAAAATAAATACTTTTCCGTTTTACCCATCGGTGGAGTCGAAGAAATTGGCTCTAACATGACAATGATTCGTTCAATTGATGAGGATATTATCATTGATTGTGGAATGCTTTTTCCATACGAAGATTCTTTTGATATCAATTATCTTATTCCCGATTTTTCACTAGTTGATGCTTCTCGAGCAAAAAATATCATTATTACCCATGGTCACGAAGATCATATTGGAGCTCTAGGCCACTTATTGAAAGCATTTCCAGATTTAACCGTTTGGGTTACTCCATTTACCTTGCATCTGATTCAAAAGAAACTTGAAGAACACAAAATCAGCATGAATTATCAAGTGTATCAACCCGGACAGGAATTAGCGTTTCGGAATATCGATATTACCCCCGTTCACGTAAATCATTCAATTCCAGAAACAAGTGGAATGATCATTCGTACTAAAGATCGTAAATGGGGTGCGCTTTATATTTCTGATTTTAAAGTCGACCTTGCTTCAAAGCATGAACTACCAATTGACTTAAAAACGATAAAGCAAAAACTTTCTGAGTGTGTTCAAACGGCATACTTTATTGACAGCACAAATGTTATGTACGACGGAAAAACAACCTCCGAAAATGAATTGCACGCTGATCTAGAATATCTTTTAAATAGGCCTGAAAAGCGTTTATTTATTACATTGTTTGCTTCTAACGTTCATAGAATGAATACCATTGCTAAAATGGCAAAAGAGTCAGGTCGAAAAATTGTTGTGATGGGGCGCTCACTTTGGACATACATGGAGGCGGCCCGGGAATCAGGCCATACCGAAATTGGGGCCGATGAGCTTTTTCTAGCTGACCAGGTAAAGGGACAAACTGGAAAGATGCTCATTTTCCTCTCTGGTTGTCAGGGCGATTTCTTAAGTGCTTTGAGACGTTTCAGTTTTGGAGAAGATGGCAGCTTTAAGCCAACGCCTGGTGATGTAATTATTTTCAGTTCAAAAGTTATTCCTGGAAATGAAAAGAAACTATTTCGTATTTATAATAAGCTAACTCAGTTTGGTGTTGAGATTGTTACGGCCCATGATTATTTGATTCATGCTTCGGGACATCCCGGTAAAGAAGACCTGAGACTTCTCTTGAATAATTTTGAGCCCAATTTTTATTTCCCAATTCACGGTGAGAGCTACATGTTAAGAAAACATGCTGAATTCATTAGAAAAGATTTTCCTAAAATTTCAGCACACATCATCCATAACTACCAAGAAGTTGTTTTAGGTGAAGGCACGATTAAAGTTGAGGACCATGAAGTAAAAGAGCCAAGACTTATCCATGGCAAGAATCTTGAAATAGAAAAAACTCAGATTTCACAGCGACGTAAATTGGCAACACAGGGTGCTGTTTTTGTCAGTTACCACAGAACTGTTGGCCACATAGAAGTTTCTACGGTCGGTTTACCACTTATGGCCCAAGAACACATGGAACCGCTTAAAAAAAGGCTTCTAAAGCAGATTCAATCAGACCTTGCGAACCGTGATGAAGCCTATTTTAAAGACCAGCTAAAAATTTCAACCCGTCAGTTTTACAATCATCTTCTTGGCTATAAGCCTGTAACTGAAGTTCATTTGTATTAATACCAATTACTATACTTTTTCGCACGGAAACCCGAGTGATATATTGAAGTTTCTGCTAGTTGAACTACAATAGAACAAATGGAACAAACCACATTAATTCTGATTATAGTAACTCTTTTCCTACTCGTCGTTATTGTTGGGATTCTCACTCTTCTTATTTTTAAATTGTTTGGCAAAGATAAATCTTTCACTAATCCTACTATTTCTAAAACTGAAGATGCCCCACATCCAGATATTTCAAAATCTGAATTTCATCCTGAAATAATGGAGCGACTTAAGGGCATGGAAAAAGTTAAGCCAAAAAGAGCACATCTTTTTTGTCCAAACCACACGGAAGAACCTGGTGAAACGATGTGTGCAATTTGTGACAAGATTTACTGCCGATCATGTATCAAACCATTTAAAAGCCTACACTTTTGTAAGGAGCATCTGCCCCTTATTATGAGATTTGACTGGGAAGAAGTGCTTACTATAAAAACTTCTACACATGACCCAGAACAAGGCGTGAGACTATATGATGTTAAAAAAGAAATTTTTGAAAATGATGACCTTCCTACATATGTAGAAACTCATTATAAAATCAATGTGGACCAAGATTATATAGAAACATATCTCGTATTATTTGCTCAAAAAGAATCAATTCAAACAATTAGAGAAAAAATTAGAAACAAAGTTTAAAAAAAAGCCCTCGAAAGAGGGCTTTTTATTATATTTGTGAATCGTGATTTTTTTCGTTTTTCTTCATAAATGATGGAGTATCAAATTCATCTTCATCAAAATTAAAGAATCCCAGTTTTTCAGCAATAGACTTAATTCTGCTCTCACGGTTTTGAGAAGCCTGTAAATTATTGTCATTCTTAGATACTTCTTGTGGCGCCGAATTATCAAAGTGCGAATACTCAGGGCGAGTCTCTAGCTTTGGAGCGGCCTGGACAGCTTGTCTTGGGGCAGGAGCTTCAAAATTCTTTTGTGATTCATATTTTGAAGCTGCATTCTGAAGTTTTTCTGACCAGTTGATCTTTGGCTTGTTTTCTAATGGAGCAGATTTTGTTTCTTCAAAATCAAAAGTTATCTCTGATTTAACAGCATAATCCGTGGCACGTACCGGAGCTTCGTAACGCGTTTCGATTTTAGAAGCACTTACATTTAGCGGAGCTGCAACAGCAACAGGGGCTTCATAAACAGGGGCTGAAACTGTGCGGCTGGCAAAATTATTAGTTTCTTTGCGAAGTACTCTAAGTCCAGTTGCGATGACTGTAACTTTTATATTTTCACCCATTGAATCATCGATAACAGTTCCAAAAATAATTTCAGCATCTTCATCAGCTGCTTCCATAATTAAAGTAACCGCTTGGTTTGTTTCAAATGTTGTAAGTGATGAACTACCAGTTATATTTATAATAATACCAGTTGCTCCATCTATTGAAACATCTTCCAAGAGTGGTGAGCTAATCGCATGTTTTGCTGCTTTAAGCGCACGTTCAGAACCTGATGCCATGCCTGTTCCCATTAGGGATAGACCTTTATTTGTCATTACAGTTGAAACGTCAGCAAAGTCAGCGTTGATAAGACCTGTATTATTAATGAGATCAGAAATACCCTGAACTGCATTTAGCAGAACTTCATCAGCAGCTTTAAAAGTGTCTACCAAAGACAAGTTTTCACCTGCCAGCTGAAGAAGACGTTGATTTGGAATACAAATCAAAGAATCTACAGACTGCTCGAGGTCTAGAATTCCTTCTTCGGCCTGACGTGATCTTTTTTTACCCTCAAACATAAATGGCTTTGTTACAACACCAACTGTTAATGCTCCCATTTCCCTGGCCAATTTGGCAATTACGGGGGCCGCACCTGTTCCAGTTCCACCGCCCATACCAGCGGTAATAAAAACCATATCAGCACCCTGAAGAGCTTCAGAAAGTTTTTCATAATCTTCAATAGCGGCCTTACGTCCAACTTCAGGGTTAGCACCAGCGCCTAAACCTTTAGTTACATTTCCACCCAATTGAATTTTAATTCCGGCCATATTTGCATTAAGTGCTTGAGAATCAGTATTAGCAACAATGTACTCAACTCCGGTTAAACCTGAACGAATCATTGTATTAACAGCGTTGCATCCGCCTCCGCCTACACCAATTACTTTGATACGAGCACCATTTGATGATTTAGCGTTGTCAGCGATATCGAACATAAAAGCCTCCGAAATTAAAAAATCTCTTTGAAAACGTTTTTTAAAGATTTACCTAGTTTATCAAACATATCTGATTCGTCTTGTCTTTTTTCATCACGAGTCATGGCTTCAGAAAACTTGCTAGACTCCTGAAGAAGACCAAGTACTGTAGAGAATTTTGGATGTTGCATGGCCGAAGTCATTCCACCGAAAGCTTGCGGGTAGCCTAGCTTAACTGGCTTCTCCAAAATATATTCTGCCATCTCTGGAAGGTTACGCATTAGAGATCCTCCACCTGTGAGCACAAAGCCCCCAGTGATCTCTACTTGCAAATTCTTTTCCAAGATCATTTCTTTGATCACATTGAACAATTCTTCTGCTCTGGCGCCTAAAACTTCAGCTATATAGCCAATTGAGACTTCTCTTGCTCTGGTGCCAGATAGGCCCTGAATTGTTAGATAAGTTTCATTTAACTGGACCTGATTTAGCACCGACCCGTGCGATAACTTAATTCTTTCAGCTTCGTTATGAGGGATTTTTAAAGCGACTGCGAGGTCATTAGTGAAATGATTTCCACCTAAAGGAATGATTTCAGAATGAATAAGACTTCCATCCTTCCAAACAGCAATGTCAGTCGTACCACCACCAATATCTATAAGCACTACACCGAGCTCTTTTTCTTCCATTGAGAGAACTGAGCGAGAAGAAGCAATTGGCTGAAGTATAATTGAATTTGCACTCAATCCGGCCTGCTCAACACACTTTATAAGATTATGAATCAGGGGTGTTTTGCCAGTTACTATATGGACGTTTACCTCTAGGCGCGAACCACACATTCCAACAGGATCTTTAATTCCTACAGTGTTATCAACTTTAAATTCTTGTGGAATAACGTGAAGGATTTCACGATCAGAAGGAATTAAAACGGCTTTTGCTGCTTCAATTACTCGGTCAACATCACCTTGGGTAATTTCTTTGTTTTTGACAGGTACAACCCCAGAAGAATTAAAACAGTAAATATGATTACCAGCAATACCAACAGTCGCGGATTCAAGTTCTTCGATTCCAGCCATGAGCTTAGCTTCTTGTATTGATGCACGTATTGATTCAACAGTTTTTTCAATGTTTACCACCGAGCCTTTTTTAAGGCCATTACTTGGATGAGATCCAACGCCGAGGATTTCAATATTTTTTGAAGTTTTATTTGCGATAAGGGTGCACACTTTCGTGGTTCCGATATCCAAAGCGACAATTACACTTTTGGTACTCATGAGATTCCCTTCTCGATATTGAGGCTTCATGCCTCTATTAAATTCTAGAGATTGTCTGAAAACTTGACAACAACCTTTTTAGAATTAACCAAGTTGATACTACCTGGGTAACGCTTGTTTTTTTGAACGTACCCAATAATTTTAGAAAGTTTAGGAAGTTTTTCTTCCCACAAATCTGCCCCCATGAACACACTTGTGGCTTTTCCACCAAGAGCAAAGACAATTGTTAACTCACTAGTTTTGCTCATTATTATTTCAGAAACCTGATTACGCATACCCTTATCCATGAGCTTGATAAAATTAACTAAATCCATAGGGGCATCGCCCTCTAATTGCTGCATAGAAATTGCTAAGAGAGGAAGGTTAGCTGTGAGTTTTTTCTCGGCCTTCATAAGGTTTTCATAGCCCGGATCATACATTTTACCGTTATCTCCAAGTATCGCCGAATAGTGCTCTTCACCGTTACTCTTATAAACTTGTACCTTCACTAAAGGTTGCGGGCACTCTAAATTAATTTTAAGTTTTTTAGTAATCGGGTTATAGCTAATCCGGTAATCAGACAGGAAATGCTTTTCGTCTAATTTCTCATGTATAATTTTTTCTTTCACATTTTTTAATGAGTGATTTTTTTCAAACTCGCGCATGACAAGCATGGCGAAGCTACCGGATGATTTTGAAGGGCATTCACCTATGTAAGTTCGGTAGTTAATATTTCTCTGAGTAAATGACTCAGGTACCGCCGCTAGGGCCGTTACCATGTTGAAGCTCAAGAATGATACTAAAAGAAGTGAGCGCATGAATTAATGATAGGGGATTTTTACTTCCAATTCAAACTCTATTCCATAGAAGTGATCCATTTCAAAATTTATGAGATTAACAAGAGACTGGAATTGATCCCAACTAGCTTTACCAGAGTTCTCCATGAAATTTGCATGTTTAGGGCTTATTCTTAAATCACCAACACCCACCCCTTTAAGCTGGAGTAGATCAATCAGCTTTCCAGCAGGTAGGTCCTTTAAGGGGTTTTTGAATACACAGCCACAATTTTTAGTAGCAAGAGGCTGGGTTCTTTTTCGATACTCTAAATAATCGCGGATTTTTTGCGGAATTGTTTCATCTATACCAAGGTGACTGATGGTTGCTGAAATAATAACTTCGCCGGGTCTGACAAAATTATTTTTGCGATAAGAAAAACTGTCTTTTGATATTAACTCTTCTCGCAGTTCCCCATCAGGAGTTATCAGTTGAACATTTTTTACAAGGGATCCGATTTCGCCCAGATTAGTTCCAGCATTCATGAAAATAGCGCCACCCAAAGAAGCCGGGATTCCAGTGAAAACTTCCCACCCCTTAAGCCCAAACTTAACAGCATGAGCGGTTAGATGATTAATTCCAAGCGAAGCAGGAATTAAATATTCGTCCTTAACGGTATCGAAAATATTTTGATCAAAAGGTAGTTCTAAGTAAATTATAATATCTTTACATTGGGCAGGCAGAATCTGATTAGCACCCCAACCAACAATTAAATAAGATTTTTTTTCTTGATTTAAAATAGTAAGAGTCTTTTGCAGACCCTCAATGCTTTTTATTTTTAATAAATCGCCATGAGAATTCAATTTGAATGTTGTATAACTTGTAAGGTTTTCATTTTCAAAAAATTCAACACCAGAAAGAGAGTGTAGCTTCTCTTTTAAATTCATAATTCTTTGACCATTTCTCGAATATTTTTAGAAATTGAGCCCGCGCCTAAAGTTAAAAATATTTTGCCCGGTTGGTGATGACTTTTAAGCACTGGTCCCATTTCTTTTAGTGATGGTAAAAAACTGACCTGTTTACCATTTGCCTTCATGGCCAAAACGAGCGCCTCGCTAGAAATTCCATCGATCGGCTTTTCACTTGCGGCATAGATAGGGAGTAAAAATAATTCATCACTTCCCTCAAAACATTCCTGGAATTCCTTCCAGAAATTCTGTGTTCGACTATAACGGTGTGGTTCAAACACAACACAAAGAGAACGCTTGTCGACATTTTTAAGCGCCGTTATGGTTGCCCGCACTTCGGTAGGGTGATGGCCATAATCATCAATTACTAAGAAATCATTTTTATCGAACAGTTTTTCTAATCTTCTGCCCACGCCTTGAAATTTTAAAAGACCACTTTGAATGAAATTCCATTCGAGGCCTGCTTCGCGAGAAATTGAAATGGCAGCAAGAGTATTTGAAACATTATGAATGCCTAAAAGATGAGTTTTTATTTGTACTATTTTCTCATTCTTATAATAAAGGTCAAATGTCGTTCCACTCGCAGAAAGCTGAATATTCTTTGCCAGGTAATCAACTTCCTCGTCATTTGTTTCAATTCCATACCAAACCATTGGTCTTTTTATCCGGCTTTTGATCGCCAAAGTTGAGGCGTCATTGCCGTTAAGTGCAATTCTTCCATAAAAAGGTAGCTTGTTAACAAATTCTACAAAAGCTTCCACAACTTTTTCTTTCGTACCGTAAAAATCCAAATGATCATCATCAATATTTGTAATGACGGCCATAATTGGATTTAGAAGAAGAAATGAACCGTCTGATTCATCAGCTTCAGCAATCAGGAATTCACCATCACCCTTTTGTGCATTTCCCCCAAGGTTACTGACAATCCCGCCAATAATGTGGGTGGCATCAAGTTTTGCTTCTTGAAAAATGGTGGCAATTAAACTCGTAGTTGTAGTTTTTCCGTGTGAACCTGCGACCGCAATTCCAAATTTAAGCCGCATAAGTTCGGCCAGCATTTCTGCACGTCTAATCATGGGGATTTTTAATTCTTGGGCACGAGAAAATTCAGGGTTTTTAGTATCAATAGCTGAGCTGTATACAATCAATGTTGCATCTTCAATATTGGATGCTAAGTGACCTAAGAAAATGCTGGCACCTTTTTTTTGAAGATTTTCAGTAACGGAAGATGAATTTAAATCTGAACCTGAAACTGTGTAGCCCAAATCCAAAAGGACTTCAGCAATACCACTCATGCCGATTCCGCCAATACCAATAAAATGCAATTTTGTAGTTTTAAGAAATCCCAACATGGTCTTGTATCTCTTTTAATATCTCAGAGCAGGTGTGATTACCTGCGTGAGGTGCCTGAGAGTACTTTAACGCTTCCATTGAAGCCTTGACTAGGAATTCTTGTGCTTGTTTGAGGCACACATCGTGAGGACTTTTAGGGTCAAGGACCTCGACCGTGAAGTCGGATTCTTCTTTAAATATTTGTGCATTATATAACTGATGATTATCAGTAGCTTGAGGGTAAGGAAAAATAAGAACCGGTTTTTTTATGATGGCCAATTCTGATACAGTACTTGCTCCAGCTCGTGCGATAATAACGTCGCACCACTGATATTCGGCTTGGATATTATCGATGTATTCCATTGGTTGGTATTCAACAACACTGGAAATTTCTGGAACTTTTTGGCCACTGCCAAGCTGGTGGTGGATACTCATGTTTGTAACAGAAGGGTTTTTTAAAATATCAAAAATCACTTTATTTATTTGAGTTGCACCAAGGCTTCCACCAAAGACCAGAACTTTTAAATTTGTATCTATTTTTTTATTAGGTACAGGCTGAATTGATTTACGGGTAGGATTTCCCACTACTCGAACTTTGTTGGCCAGACCTGAGGATAGGCCTTTGGTCTTGGTAAAATGCACAAATATTCGAGTAGAAATCCATCCAAGAATTTTGTTAGTCAGTCCCATAACAGCGTTTTGCTCTATGATAAACACTGGAACCCCTTGTAAAAAACCTGCTAAAAGGGTGGGACCACAAACATATCCACCAGCACCAATAATAAATTTAGGTCGCTTGGTAATGTACAAAAATGAAATTGAAAAAAAACCTAAAAAATTTAAAACAATATTTTTAATAAGCGTGAAAGGGTTATTTGTTCTTAAAGGTTTAGAATTAAGGTGCCGGACATTTTGACCTTTAAACAATTTGTAATCTAGAGGCCTTTTGCCAGTGAGATAAAGAATTTCATAGCCCTGTTCTTTAAGCGCTTCACCAACTGCCAAAGCTGCATTGATATGTCCGCCGGTTCCACCTGCAACAAGTACTGCGTATTTCATGGATTAATTAAATACACTTTTGAGCGCACCAATTGGAGATTGTTTTCCCTTGGCCTTAACATCTTTCACGTCGCTAGGCTGGATTTTAATGCATGCAAAAACCAATCCGAGAGCCGCAAGATTGGCCACCATGGATGACCCTCCATAACTGATAAATGGAAGATTTAATCCCTTCGTTGGAAGAACACCTAAGACAACACCCATATTCAGAAAAGCTTGAAAACCAATTGAAAAAATAATACTTGAAACCATTATGCTTCCCACACGGGACTTGAGCGAAATTGCCATTTTGAAGCCGATAAAAATGAAACATACGAACATTATGGCCGTGGTAATTACACCGACAAAACCTAACTCTTCCCCGACCACAGAAAAAATAAAATCATTATAGGCTTCGGGCAGATAAAATAATTTCTCGTTACTATTTCCCAGACCTTGTCCAAAAAAAGAACCGTGCGCAAAAGCTAAAAATGATTGAATAACCTGAAAGCCGCTTCCTCTTGGGTCGGCCCATGGATCTAAAAAGGCAAGCAGACGTTTCACTCGGTATGGTGCAGAGATTAAAATTCCAAAGGCACCAATAAAGCCAACCACCATCGTTCCATATAGGTACTTACGCGGAAATGAACTTAGAAATGCAATAAACCCAATAATCATGGCGGAAATAAAAAATGTACCAAAGTCGGGTTGAAGAACAAAAACTGCCAATGGATAGACCAATCCCGAAGCGTAAAGAACCTTTTGTTTCGAATCGTAGTTATTAAAATTTTCAAAATAACGGATCGCCGCCAACATAAGTGTGTATTTAATGAACTCACCCGGCTGAAGGTTCATAAAACCTAGGTTTAGCCAGCGTTTTGAACCCTTCATCATGACACCAATTCCAGGTACCAGAGTCAGAGTGATGACAAAGCTAAAAAGGGCATTAATCTTGTAAGCTTGTTTATAGAGATAAATAATTTTAAATTTTGAAAAGACTAAAGCTAAAGTTAATCCAAGGGCAACGAAGATTAATTGCTTATATAAAAAGAAGTAGCTGTTGCCCATGTTCTCAGTTGCGTACATATAGCTCGCAGAGAAAACCATAATCACGCCAAAGAGAGTCAGAAAAAAGACATTGATTAGGAAATAATTAGTTAACTTTTCTAGTCGGTTATTTGCGTCTTGCATGTGTTACACCGGAAATGAGTTGTTTCATTTCCAGTGTAACATAGGACATTAAAGTTGGAAGATGAGTTTTTTGTAGTAGTTACCTTTTTCTTCAAAATCACGAAAAACGTCAGTACTGTCATTTCCTGGGCACAATAGAATAGTGTCACCAGTTCGTGACTTTTGATAGGCCAGTAAAACTGACTCATCAAATGAACCAACAAGGTAGGTTTGAGTTGAATCACCAAGAACACGGTTCATTGCTTCTTTCACTTCACCAACTAAAACCAGAACCCGAACTTTTTCTTTCATGATTCCGGCATATTTATCGTAGGTAACACCTTCGACTTCTTTACCACCGGCAATTAAAATGACGGGGTCTTTAAAGGCTTCAAGTGAAACTTTAAGTTCATCCATCGTTTCAGACTTGGAATCGTTATAAAAACGAACACCGTTCTTTTCAATGACAAATTCAAGTCGGTGAGGAATACCAGGAAACTTCTCAATACAGTGCTGAATTGAAAGATCAGATACTTTAAGCGCCTTACAAGCGGTTATAGCTGCCATCATGTTTTCACGGTTATTCACACCGACAATTCTCATATCTGTGACTTTAAATTCAGAGTGATAATGAATATTGGAATGAATGCGTTTATCGTGAAAATGAGTTCCTTGAATTTCAGAAATCACGCCCATCGTAACAAACGATTTTCTTGAATACCAAAATGTTTGAGCTTGAGAAGATCTTAAAACAGAATTAGAAGCCAGTTTATCAAAATTAACAACTAGATAACTTTCAGGACCAAGGTTTCTTGCAACCTTTAATGCCGTATCAAGGTATTCAGCTGAAGTTTTGAAACGACCTTGAAGATTTTTTTCTTCAAGATTTGGATAAATGGCCATAACGGGTTTAAAGTTCTCAACAGTTTGAAGCTGCAAGGGAGAGACCTCAATTACACAGTAATCAATTTCTTCTTTATTAGGTAATGAAAGAAAATTGATGAAAGGCTCTTCAGAAGTTCCACCAACAAAAACATTCTTTTTATCAACCTTAAGGGTGTAACCGATCATGTGTGCCGTAATAGTTCTTCCATGGCTTCCACAGACGGCAACTATTGGTCTTTTGCAGTTTTCATAGGCAAAAGCAAAGTCAGAAAACACCGCTCTACCGTGCTCACGCGCAACTTTTAATTGTGGAAGTTGTGGATCAACCGATGAAGAGTAAACCACCATATCCGCATCTATAAAATCTTCATCTTTGTGCTCACCAAGTGTCATTGTGGGCACAGGTGTAATTTTTCTTAAGCGCTTAACCTGTTTATTTAAATCAAAGATCGGCTTGATATCCGTAACTTTAATTTCACAACCTAATTGAGTAAAAAGATGAATGAGCGCAAACCCAGTCTTTCCAAGTCCAACGACTAAGACTTTTTTGCCTTTATATTTTTCCATGAGAACTCCTTAAAATTTATCTTAGTTTCAGTGTTGCAAGTGCAAGAATGGCAAAAACCAGACTCACAATCCAGAAGCGAACAATAACCTTGGTTTCTGGCCAACCTTTTAATTCAAAATGATGATGAATAGGTGCCATTTTAAAAATTCTTTTTCCTCTTGTTTTAAAAGATGCCACTTGTAAAATCACGGACAGTGCTTCGATGACAAATATCCCACCGATTAGGACAAACAAGATTTCGTTTTTTGTTAAAACGGCAATCGTTCCGAGACATCCACCAAGAGACAGAGACCCAACGTCTCCCATGAAAATCTCGGCAGGATAAGCGTTATACCACAAAAATCCCACACTTGCCCCAATTATGGCAGCAACTAAAACAAGTAGCTCTCCCACATCTGGGACGTAAGGAATGAGTAGATAGTTTGATAATTCAACGTGCCCGGCCAAATAAGAAAGTAAGCCCAGCGTTGCTGCAGAAGTTATAGTAGGTCCAATCGCTAACCCATCTAACCCATCTGTTAAGTTTAAGGCATTTGAGGAGCCCACAATTACGAATGCGGCAAATGGAACGTACCACCATCCAAGATCAACCACCGGATCTTTTAAAAATGGGACGTAAACTTGCGAGTCAGTTATTCCATATTTAATCATTACAAAAGCTGCCATTAAAGCAGTTAAAAACTGCCAGGCCAACTTTTGGCGAGCACTAACACCTTTTGTATTTTTCTTGAGTACTTTAAGGTAGTCATCAAGACCCCCCAATAGGAAATAAGAAACTGTTACAAAAAGAGTGATTAAAAAGGGAAATGACACAAAGTTACCGCAAACGGCACAGGCAATGACGGCACTGCCCAAAATAAACACACCGCCAAAAGTAGGGGTTCCCTGCTTTTTCTTGTGAGATGCCGGTCCCTCGTCACGAATCGTTTGCCCAAACTGCTTTAATTTCATTAATGCTATAAATCGTTTGCCCCAAACAATTGAAACTACCGTGGCAATGATAAACGCAAGAAACGACCTGAAAGTAATGTATTTGAATACATTGAACAAATGACTAGATTGACTTAGTGGGTAAAGCCAATAATAAAGCATGTTTATCCCTTTAAAAAAGATAAACTTAAGTTATATCGAAGAGTGACTCCAATTGTAAAGAGCGAGATCCTTTTATAAAGTGAATTTGATATTTCTTTAAAACGATACTACGAAAATCTTCCTTAAATTCAGCAGCACTTGGTCTTCCCGCGGCTTGTGGGTGACCTTTAAGGTAATCGCCGCTGAATCGACCAATAAAATAAACCTGATTAAATCCAAGTAATTTAATAAAACCACCTACATCCTTGTGATATTGAGCTGAAGAATCTCCCAACTCGTTCATATCACCCAAAACGACGCAGGCCTGATCTAACGTAAAACCTTGGCTTAGAACGCTCTCTTTAAAACCTTCTAACGCTGCTTTCATAGAAGATGGATTAGCATTGTACGCGTCAAGAAAAACAGGGCGACCATCAAACTCTATCCATTCCGAGCGATTTTTTGTTGGGCGAAAATTTGAAGCGGCAATAAGTATTTGTTCACGTGATTCAGGATAAAAATGACTAGCAATAAAAACACACGTTATGAGATTTAATTTATTATGGCGTCCAGTAATGTGATTATTCGTTGCAACTAAACTTTGACCTTTGTATTCAATTTGGGCGCCATTTTCTAAAAAGGCAACTTTGGCTTCAGCTTCAACCGATGTACCGAAAGTAACAGCACCATCAAAAGAGTTAAAATTCTTCAAAAAATTGTCGTCTTTATTTATAAGATAAAAACCTTTGCCTCGAGAAACCTCTTTAACTGCATGGTAAAGATGGCCCTCTTCATCAAATACTTTTTCTTCTGTTTCGAAAAATTCCAGATGAGTTGCACCAATATTCGTAGTAAGACCTGCGTTTGGTGAGGCGATATCACAAAGAACTTTAATTTCGCCAGGATGATTACTTCCAAGTTCTAGAACCACCATTTCAGTCTGATCATTAACTTGTAAAAGAGTTAAGGGGACACCCAAGTGATTATTGTTGTTTTTTTCTGTTGCAACAATTTTACCAGGCTTAATTGTCTTTAAAATATGCGACAACATTTCTTTGTGAGTCGTTTTACCATTTGATCCTGAAATTGCAAAAACTGTATTTTTTGGATTAAGATTTTTCCAATTATTAATGTGATGATGAGAAAGTTCCTGCAAAAATGTAACCGAGTCTGAAACTGGCATAAAAGCAGTTTTAGGAAATTTGAGTTTAAGATCATTTACTTTTGATTGATTAATAAGATCATCTTGAAAAACAATGAGCGGACACTTCTGAGAGAGTAAGTTTTCAATTACATCCAACGGGTTTACTTTAATTCCAGGTATAGCTACAAAAAATGAAGGGTGATGATATTTCCTTGTATCAGTACAAAAACTCAGACTTAAATTTAAATCAATTTCTTTGGGAATAGATAGAACCGAAGGACATTTTTTAAAATGTGTTAAAGAAATCATATTTTGTTCCTTGAAATAAACTCTTCGACTTCACGTATGTCACTATATGGATGTTTCACCCCATTAATGAGAATATAATCTTCGTGACCTTTTCCGGCGAGTAATAGGACCTCATTATCCTTTAATTCAGAAAAAGCAATATTAACAGCTTTGGGACGTTCTGTAATTGATTGAAATTTTTTACCTTTAATACCTGACAATATATCTGAAATAATTTGTTCTGGATTTTCTGAACGTGGATTATCACTGGTAACGTAGATTTCATCGGCCCAGTCTGCAACCACCGAAGCCATTATTGGCCGTTTTAGACGATCACGATCGCCACCACATCCAAAAAGTACTTTCAGTTTATAATTGGGAAATGTTTTTTTTATTCCCTGACAAATATTTTTTAATGCGTCTGGAGTATGCGCGTAATCTACTACAATATAGCTATTTCTAAAGGCTCGAATATAAAAGCGACCGTCTGGTGGTAATAATGAATCATAATTGATTGTTACAGATTCATTAAATGCACTTTCAATTAAGGCCTTCGCTACTTCTAAATTATTTTTATTAAACTGAGTTCTGAAAAATAACGGCAACTCACCTGCAATTTCAGGCGCCATATTTGCCTTAGATGATGTCCGCTTTAATTTGTCAAAAAGATCTTTCTGCTCTGAAGGCACAAATAACTTTTTATTAGGCAACAGCTTGTTTAATATCAAACTTTTGGCATCATAGTATTTATCCATCGTCTGGTGATAATCAAGGTGATCTTGTGAAAAGGACAGCCATCCAGCCGCATCAAAACTTATGTCACACAATCGATCCTGAACCAATGCATGAGAACTGACTTCTGTTACACAAAAATCCTTATCCACACCATACTTGTACAAATACTTTCTGAAATCTATAAAGCTTGGAGAAGTAAGGCCAAAATCTAAAAGTGTTTTGTTGTATTCACGCACTCCAAGAGTACCAATACTAAACCCTTTTCTCCCGGCCAGATGTCCAATTTGTAAAACCAAATCCGCCGTAGTCGTTTTTCCATTCGTTCCAGTTATACCAATCATTTTAATTTTTGGCTGAGGATAAATTCTATCTAGAATTTTTTTCTGAATATGGGTCCAGAGTTCTTCATTGATAATGCTTACATTTCGGGGAATATTTTGCACACTTCTATTTATAACCAACCATGCATATTGCGAGTCTTTTATTCTATCTAAAAAAAGTTGCTCACTTTTGGTATCATCTGTCAGTTTATAAAAGAGAATGCTTTGGGGAGTGGAATCCTGTGTTCGCCAATGAATATCATTTATTAGTACTTGTGGGATTGATTCATTTAAAATTTTTCCAAGCTCATCATTATTCAGCATATGTCGGTGCTTCAAATTCAAGACGCAAGTTTATATTGCTCGCAAACGGTGTACCAGATGGAATAGATTGTTTTGTTACAACTCCAAAACCATTAATTTCAATTTGAATTGACCGGTCTTGAGCTAATTGCATGGCACTTGATTTGTCCAATCCTGTAAAGCTTGGCATAAAGCCTGGGGCAAACACTTTCTGCGCTGATGCCTGTTGTGATTGAACAGTGTCCATATTCTCTTTGTTGGATTTTTCATCATACTTTGCAAATTGAGCAAAATCTTTTTTCTTATAAAGGATGTATTGGGTAATTTTTTTTACTACAGGTGCTGCAGTTGCGCCTCCGTAGTATCCGTTTGCCGTTGGATGATCGATATATGCCATAACAACAAATTTTTTATTAACGTTAACAGGAAAACCAATAAAGCTTCCTATATAACCATCATAACCACCACGTGGAGAAACTCGCTGGGCCGTGCCTGTTTTACCGGCCATATCGTAATGAGGAATGATTGCATCGTTACCAGTGCCCTCGTTAACTGCATTCACTAGCATTTTAGTAACATTAATAGCCGTCTTCTCAGATAAAATTTTATTCTCAGGTTTTATTTGACTGACTTCATTTTTTAAAAGAGTTGGCTTAACTAAATATCCACCATTGGCGATGGCAGCGTAAGTCCGAAGCATTTGAATAGCTGTGGTTGCAATTCCTTGTCCAAAACTTATATTACTCAGACTGAGAGGTCGAACTTTATCAGTAGCTTTGTAACTAACAATACCCTTCGATTCTCCACGGATTTCCACTCCCGTTTTTTGTCCGAGCTGAAATTTATCCATGGTTTGACGTAGCTTGGGATATTTCAAATTGAAGGCTATTTTAGTAATACCTACGTTAGAGCTAAATTTTAAAATATCTCCAACCGTAAGCCATTCGAATTTCTCGTGCGTTTCTGCTTCTGATATCCAATGATTTTGTACTTTTAATTTTCCACCTTCACAGAAAAATTTTGTCTCCGGTCTAGCGACTTTATGCTCAAGGGCAGATGCAACAGTAATTGTTTTAAAAATTGAACCTGGCTCAAATGGATCTGTTACAAAAGCCATTTTTCTTTGTTCTTGTGGATAGGCCCCGGGTTTGTTTGGATCAAAAGTAGGATAGTTTCCTATTGCTAAAATCTCACCTGTTTCAGCGTCCATAACTGCAGCTCCACCTCGGTGGGCTTTATGGTGCACCACTGCTTCCTGCAAATAGCTTTCGAGAGCACCCTGAATATCTTTATCCAGTGAAAGTTGAATATCTGCAGCGTAAGCTTCTGAAGATTTGGATTCAAATTTTATGGGACGCCCTTTGGCATCATGAATGTATTTTATAACCTGATGTGTACCCTTGAGCTCTTTATTCATACTGAATTCAATGCCAGCTAAACCAGTATTATCAATACCTACAAATCCTAGTGTTTGCGCCATTAATTCACGGTTTGGGTAAACCCTATGAGAATATGATTCTACAAATATTCCTTCTAGTTTTTTTATTTTCTGTAGTTGAGACTCTGAAAGAAATACTTTTTTTGCCAGCCAAGTATATTTTGTTCTTTTTTGAACAAGTGACTTTAGTTTTGGGTAGGTAAGTTCAGGGACAACTTGTGAAAGGTTTTTAAGTTTATTATAAAAAGTGGCGTCTTTATTTTTAGGAATCGTGAAAAGATTATAAACGTGAACATTTATGGCAAGAGGACTTCCGTTGCGATCAAGAATATTTCCACGATTGGGAAAGGCTTTTACTTCTCGTATAAACTGGCTTTTTGCGTACGACAGAAGTCTTTCTTTATTAATGACCTGAATATAAAAAGCTTTACTGATCACAGCTGCAAAAAGAAAACAAAATACAATAAAACTGAAAAAAATCCTATTTTTCACAGATGTACAACCTAGGGTATAAGTATTATTTGTTCAGGACCTGGTTCTTTTAAACCATATGTCGCTGCAAATTCGCGCAGCTTTGGTACAGACATTTCACGTGCACGCTGAGCTTTTAATTCTTTATTATTAATAACTGCTTTATCGATATTAATTTTGAGATTATTTAGTGAATAAGCTTGCTCAATTCCCTTCATTCGAAATGCAACAAATAGTACAGCAAGCGTTGTGAAAGTAAGAGTGAAAGGTAGGGCCTGAGGATTAAAGAGAAACTCCATCAAACGATTATTGAATTTAAGTTTTGAACCTTTTTTTCTTAGTGCCATCAACCCTCCCTAGTTGAGATTCTCGTTGTAGTATTCGAAGTTTTGCACTTCGTGAACGAGAATTTATAGACAGCTCTTCTTCCGTAGCTGTGAGTGGCTTCTTAGTTAAAATTGTAACAGGAAAATCTTGTTTCTCCAGTATTTCTTTGAACGTGTGTTTTACAATTCGATCTTCGAGAGAATGGAAACTGATAATTGCAAGAACTCCTCCCTCTGATAAATAAGGCAACAGTTTTGGTATAGTACTTTCCAACACTCTTAATTCATCATTTACTGCGATCCTTAAAGCCTGAAAAGATCGAGTGGCTGGATGAGTTTTCTGATGACGGTCTTTGGCCGGATAAGCATGGAAACATATGTCTTCCAATTCACTCGTTGTTTCAATTTTCTTGGTCATGCGGAGTTCACAAATCTTGGCAGCAATTCTCCGGGAAAGCCTCTCCTCACCGTAGGTGAAAAGAAGGTCTGCAATCTCTTTTTCAGAGAGAGTATTGAGCAAATCGGCAGCAGTGGGTGTGGAATTATCACCATGATTCATGCGCATATCAAGTGGTGCATCAGCACGAAAGCTAAAGCCTCGTTCCATCTTGTCAAATTGATGGGATGAGACCCCAAGATCCATCAAGATTCCGGCAAATTTTTGCTGCATTTGATTCTGTTCGCACCACTCTGGAAATTCCACAAAGTTCATCGGAAGAAGTTTTACACTACCAACTTTGCCCCTATGGATAATATTTTCTTCGCCATTTTTTAAAGCATCCGGATCTTGATCTACAGAATAAACCGTAGAACCAGCGATATGGTCCGACAGCGCGAAGGTATGTCCACCGGCGCCAAATGTTAGATCGGCAAACGATAACGAGCCTGAAGCTTTAGAACCTAATTCTAAAGCTTCAAGACATTCTTTTAACATTACTGAATAGTGCTTAAGATATTCGGTCATTATTTTAAGATAGTTTCTAAAATTTCTTTATGAGATGGCAGGTGAAGAGTTGGATCTGTCATTACTGCATATTGATTTTCTGCAGTAAATTTTATCGGATTATTTACTAAGCTCGGGATTGCTTCGAGGACAAATTTTTGGGCCGAGATATAGTTTGATTTCATGACATCCATTATCTCTTGAACAGTACAATGCTCTTCTTTCCAACAATCGTAATCAGTAACCATGGCAACTGTTGCATAGGCTATTCCAGCTTCCTTTGCCAAGAAAGCTTCCGGCACGTTTGTCATTCCTATAACTGAAGCACCAAATCCACGATAAATTTTCGATTCTGCTCGAGTTGAAAACTGTGGACCTTCAATGCAGATATATGTTCCACCTAAGTGCGAAGTAACTCCCGCTTTTTGGCAAGCTTCGTATAGACGCTTCTGGAGGCCAGCTTCAATCGGATTAGCAGCTGAAACGTGGCCAACAATACCATCATCAAAGAAAGTTCTCTTACGTAAGCCCTTAGTCCAATCAATAAACTGATCAACTAAGACAAAATGCTTAGGGGCGTATTCTTCCTGGAGTGAACCAACAGCAGAGATACTAACGATTGTATTTACACCAAGCTTTTTTAAAGCATAAATATTTGCGCGGTAATTTACTTCTGAGGGAGTAAATTTGTGGCCAAGACCGTGACGTGGAAGAAAATAGAAGGATGAACCTTCTACTTCGCATTCCATAATGTCTGCACTTGGATCTCCAAACGGAGTACTAACCTTGATTTGGTTTTTTACTTTAATGGCATCAAGTTTATAAATTCCTGATCCACCAATAACTGCAACCTTAATATTGGCCATAAATTCCTTAAGCCATCATTCCAGTTAAATCCGAAACCTTGCCAAGTGATTTGGACTGTCGGCCTATAAAACTGTTGGATTCATCTCTTTCAGATTCTTCTTTGCACTGGATACACATTTCTGCTGTTGGTCTTGCCAATAAACGTTCAAAACGAATTCCTTCACCGCAGTCACTGCATAGACCATATTCATCCATGTCAAATTTCTTCAAAGCTTTCTCTATTTTTTTAACATAGAAAACTTCACGATTTCTGAAACGAAGTAAATGCGAGTTGATATAGTCTGTAATTGACTGCTCAACCTCATCACCACCCTCAGGTTTAGATAGTTCAATATTTGATGCATTAACCTGATCACTAAAAACAAGACTATTTTTTTCCTCTATAAGCTTTTGCTTAAGAGTTTCAATTTGTCTTTTAGTAAGTGCTCTAACTTTTTCAGCCATGGGGATAACTCCTCTTATTAAACTATTCCAGTCCGCCCTTAATATTAAGCAAAACTGATTTCGATATCATTTTTAAGGTTTCAAATACACCATGCCCCTGACTTGCGATAGCTTCAAAGGATGGATTTTTTCTTTTATTTAATTGCATCTGAAGATCTTCAACCGGAACAATATTAGGTAAGTCCCTTTTGTTCCACTGCATAACCATTGGCACTTTAGCTAAATCATACCCTTGATCAATAAGATTTCTTTCTAGGCCGTGAAACGATTCAAGATTCGCCTCCATTCGTTCTACTTGTGAGTCTGCAACGAATACTAAGCCATCGACACCGCGTAAAATGAGTTTACGGCTTGCTTCATAAAAAACTTGCCCTGGAACGGTGTAAAGATGAAAACGAGTTTTAAACCCTCGTATCTCACCCAGATCAAGCGGAAGAAAATCAAAAAACAACGTACGCTCATTCTCAGTATTAAGCGTAATCATTTGACCTTTGTTTTGGGAACTTGTCTTTTGGTAGATATATTGAATGTTGGTTGTTTTCCCGCCAAGGCCGGGACCATAATAAACAATCTTACAGTTAATTTCTTTAGTATGATAATTTACAAATGACATATTACAAACCGCCTAAAGAGAAAAGTCTATCTATCTCAGCATCTGAGATATCCTGAAAAAGAAAATCTTGACGCTTAGAAACCACGTTCTTTTTAGGTATTGGCTCATTTATAAACAGTCTCTCCATTTCTTCTTTAATTAGTGCTATCTGTCTCTTAAGTTGACCAGGATTAAGACATTCATTATAAATTGCCCCGAGGAAATATCTTTTTCCAGACAAGCTAAACGGAAATAAGAAAATGCCTTGGGACGATGTATCAAAGCCAAGGCGAAAATCCATCACATCACTTTGTTTATATACTAAACCCATTAAGGCTTCCGAAGCTTGCCAGACTCCACTTACTAAAGCTGCAACAGAGGTTGTTGTATTGTTTTGAATAGAATCATAAATAGTAATTCCATCTTCTCGAGTTACAAAAAGCCGCGCATTTATCCCATCTAGTTTAGGTTCCAGGATTAATTTAACTTTCTCTGTTACAGATAGTGCTTTCATTAAAACCTTTTACGATTTTCTAATGCTTTCGTTATAGTCATAGGATCTAGATATTCTAAGCTTCCACCAATTGGAACGCCAAAACCAATTCTATCCACTTGTACAGATGCAGGAAGAATTGATTTTAAATATGAACAAGTAGCATCCCCTTCAACTGAAGGATTCACAGCTAAAATAATTTCTTGTATCTCTTTTTTGATAATTTTGTTGCGAAGATCATCCATTTTCAATTCATCAGGCCCAACGCCAAGTAAAGGATTTAAAACTCCGCCTAGAATATGATAAACACCTTTAAAGGTACCACTCTTTTCAATGGCCATTAGGTCAGAGGCATTTTCAACAACACAAAGAGTATGAATACTTACTCGCGAGTCATTAGCACAAATGCTACACTGATTTTCATCAGCAAACATTCCACACTCTAAACAAAGCTTAAGATGCTGAAGTGAAGCAAGTGCCGAACTTACGCTTGTAAGTTCAACAGATTTCCAATTGGTCATATTCATAACCATCCTGAAGGCAGTTTTCTCGCCAACACCCGGTAAACGAGTGAGAGCTTCTACGGCATTTTTTATAACTTCAGGTAATTGAATCACTAGAACATTCCTGGGATATTCATTCCACCTGTAACTTTGGCCATCGCTTGTTGGACCATATCTTGAGACTGCTTCATAGCTTGATTTACTGCTGTGAAAACTAGTTCTTCAAGAGTTGTAACATCATTAGGATCAACGCACTCTTTATTGATTGTGATACTTAGCAATTGTTGTTTTCCATTAACCTTAACTTTAACCATTCCGCCGCCGGCAGCTGCTTCTACTTCTCTATCGTTAAGTTCATTTTGTAGCATGGCAAGTTTCGCCTGCATTTGTTGTGCTTGTTTCATTAAGTTATTCATGTTCATAAGAACTCCTAGTCATTCAATATAATTTTATCAATCTTACTGTTAAAAAGTTTTTCGGCTTCTTTAACGTATGGATCGTTTAATATTTTCTGTTTTCTCTCTTCTTCTATGTTCTTTCTAGTTTCATCACCAATTTCAACAGTTGTTTTGAAATTTTTATCTTTCTTCTCTTCCGCACTCAAAAGTTGCGTTTTAAAGTGCAACTTCTCAATATCAACTTCAAAGAAGTCGGCCAAGTGATTTTTTAACCTGGCGTAAATTTCTTTATCCTCCAAAAACTCCTTGAACACAGATGCGTTTTCAGGGAACGCGACTTGAATTGTAAGCGGTACTATATTGATATCAAATTCTTCAATCAAGTTACCATGCTCAAGATTTGCCGCTGTTGCAGGCGCTGCTGCTAGTAGATAACCCAGAAAATCATTCCATGTTTTAGCGAATTTAACCGGAGCTTCTATTTTTATTATTGCTCCGGCTTCAGACTTTCCCAGTTGAATAATTTCCTCAACCTTAACGTCCTCGCCTTTCAATATGGTTCTGCGTAAGCACATTTTCTGGAGCAAAATCAGTACAACCTTTTCAGGGTTCATACTTGTTAATGCCCATTGAAAATCTTTAACTAATGATTCATAAATCCAAAAGATTTCAGCAATTGAGATTCCTTCAAGCGACTTCTCATTAATCAACTCTTGCGCATAGAGAGATTTTTGATCATCAATTGAATTAATTATTTTGTAAAATCCATCTAGAATCTGGTCGCAGAGTTTTTTTAAATCAATATTCTCTTCGATTAGCTGGGTGAAAATAGTGCTACATTTTTTAGGCTGAGACGTTAGGATGCCTGAAAGAAGTTCTTTCATGGCAGATGTTCCCGCCAGTCCAAGTGCACTTGTTAATAAGTCTTCATTTATATTTTGAGTGGCTGACAGCCCAAGTACCTGGTCAAAAATTGATAGCGTGTCCCGTACGGAACCCTTACCAAGTTCTGCTAATTTCTCCGCTATTTTTGGCGTTGAGAATTTAATCCCCTCCGCGATAGCTATTTTCAATACATGCTCTTTAAGAATATCTATAGAAACATTTTTAAAGTCATATCGCTGGCATCGAGAAATTACCGTTCCTAAAAGCTTATGTGGATCGGTTGTCGCTAAGATAAAAAGAACGTGTGCAGGTGGCTCTTCTAAGGTTTTAAGTAGCGCGTTAAATGCACTAATTGAAAGCATGTGCACTTCATCAATAACGTAGACTTTGTATTTTCCTCGAGTTGGTAGGTAGTTAACATTTTCAATCAGTGCTCTAACATCATCAACACTATTATTTGAGGCGCCATCTATTTCAATGTAGTCCATAGAATTACTGGCATCAATATCACGGCAAGAAGCACAGACTAGGCATGGATTAAAATCTGCTTTCCGATTTTCACAACGTATGGCTTTTGCAAATAAACGAGCAATTGATGTTTTTCCTACACCACGAGTTCCGGTGAACAAATAGGCATGCGCAAGCTTCTCCTGCTTGATAGCATTTTGCAGAGTTCTAGTAACATGAGCTTGCCCAACAACTTCTTCGAATTGTTTAGGTCGCCATTTTCTGGCCAGGACTTGATAGGCCATAACACTCCAGAAATTTTGGTTTTGAAAGTCGGAAAATAGGGGAGTTACCCCTTGAAGTCATGGCGCAACTGCTTCGAAAAAGTGATAAAAAATCGAGTGTAAGAAGATTTAAGATCAGGTTAACTATATCTGGTTTTCAGAGGGAAAAACAAGGATTTACGCAAGACTCAAATTGATTAAATTTGTTTGATTCAAAGAGTAAATTTGTTTATTGGTTGAAAATTCTATGCGGGAAAATTTAGCAGCAGCCTGAACTTAAACACAACATTCCAATCCACTACCGTTGCTCCATTCCTGGCCTGGCGGGGTTGGTGGCGAAATGCTCATCTAAGACAGACTGCCGTCGAGCATCCTAATCCTTCATGAAAATTATGTAAAGAGTTTGAATTGAAACCAGTTTAAATTGATATTATAAAAAGTAAAATTGAAACAGTGAGTAAAACAGTTATGGAGGCTAAATGCATGTCCGATTTTATTCACAAAAGATCAAGTTTAAACATCTGTCTAAACTGGTTAGGTAGGGTCGCAAGTTTTGGTGCATTTCGTTTATTCTGGATTATTCTCAATCGTTTTTGGCGGAACAAATGTGATAACTTTTCACGTTTTAGAAAAAATAAAAAAATAAGTCTTAAATAATGGCGGAGATGGAGAGATTCGAACTCTCGAATGGCTTTCACCATTACACGCTTTCCAAGCGTGCTCATTCGACCGCTCTGACACATCTCCGCATTTAAAACTTGCGAGCAAGTGTTTTAACACATGCATATCGCGTCAAACAACTAGTTCTTGGGTATGTAATTTCCACGACGTTCTTTAAAGAACTGAGAAAGGATTTTTGAGCACTCGAAATGTTTCATACCGCCCAAAATGGAAAACTGATGATTAAAACGCTTGTCCTTGTGAAAATGATAACCAAGACTAAGTGCACCGCCTTTGGCATCGTAGGCACCAAAGATACATCGCTTAATTCGTGACTGGACCATGGCACTTAGGCACATAGGGCAAGGCTCGAGGGTTACATAAAGAGTGCAATCAGAAAGCCGCCAATTTTTTATTTTTTTTCCAGCGGCCTCCATGCATAAAATCTCAGCATGGCCAGTAGGATTGAAATGAATTTCTTTGGTATTAAATTTCTTGGATAGAACTTCACCAGTAGGCGAAACCAATACCGCACCAACTGGAACTTCACTTGCCTTATAAGCAAGATCAGCTTGCTCTAAGGCAAGGTCCATAAACCACATATGGTCTTGAAGTTCAGATTTAAGCATAGATTACTTTTGCGCAGCAAACTTGTTACGTATTTTTATCTTTTTACTCTCATGCCAATAATTGGTCAACAGGCGAAGGCGTTGCTTTTGTTCAAGATCATTGTTCAAAAACTTAATTCCATAAATAATAGATCGTCCGATAATAGGCTCACGTTTGGATCGTATTTCAGCAAAAAGTGTAAAATTCTGGTTTAGGATTTCAAGATTAATCTGAATTGGTTGGCCGACATGAGCGTGATTAAAGAGTTCAAGACAAGCAGCCCCTCTCCTTAAATCCGATAAACGTCCTTTGTATTGATGTCCATCAATCTCAGCTGAGCACCGTATGTCGGCCCTGAATCTAAAGTCATATTCCCACCAGTGTACTCTTGGATAATAAAGTGGTGACGAAATGATATAACAGGCGGCAATTAAAAACGTAAGGCAACATAAAAACAATAAACCAATCATATGCTGATCTAGTACTAAAAAATTCCTTGTTAATGAAACAAGGTAGTAAATAATCAGCACAACTGAAATGTTCCAATAGGAGTAAAAGAGGTGAGATAAAGCGTTGTAATAAAAATTATAGGAAGCTAAAAGCAAAATGAACTGAAAAATAAATGAAAAATTTAACACCGACTGAGTGACCAGAGCTTCCGCAACGAAGGCAACTAAAGCAAAAAGGAATTGTAGAAAAGTTAAAAACTTGACCTTGTCGTATGAGTTTTGAAGATTATATTTGATGAACATGCCTTACTTAACGGCATGTTAGAATCTTTTTCAAGGATTATTATCTTGTAAGTTAGCAGGTATAAAGCCCTGTATGACCTTCAGCTTCTTTCCATCAGGTGTTGATCCTATTTCGCCATCAAATTGTTTTTTATCTGTTAAATAGCAGACCGTGTTGCTCGTGTAATATTTAGAATCTGGACGCCAGTAATCAAACTGATTTTTCCTAGACCCAATATTCAGCGCGTGGATTGGTTTATCTAAATAGAAAGAGAGCTTGGAAGCGATTTGGTAGGTATTTGCTAAAATTGGTTTGTCACATTTTTCTTCAATGCTTAAGGCCCAATTATCCCAACCATGAAACTCAGTAAGACGTTTGATTTTAATTTCAGTTGGATTTACGGCCAAAAGAAAACGTGCGAGGAAAACAGGAATGATTGAGAACATCAGAAGAATTTTGACCCATTTTTTGTCCCACGCATCTATTTGTATTGCTAAAATAATAAGTGGTGCCGTTAAAAATATTGTCCAGTTTGCTTCGAATTTCTTGGAGATTGTCGAAAAGAAAAAAAATAAAACAGTTCCAAGACAAATAAATTTTAACGCCTTCTGAAAATCGGTTTCCGATTTTTTTCTTATGATTTCCCACCATAACAATGGACCTACAAAAAGCCCTGCTAAGAAAACTTGAGTTGCAGAATATTCAATTAATCTCTTTATGCTAAAATCAACTTTAGGCCTTTCAAAAAAATGATAACGAAGCGTTGAGAAATTATGGTCATATTGCCAAATGATATGAGGCAGGAAACACAGCAAAGCTATAAATATAATGACATAGAAGTCTTTTCTTTTTAGTAGTTTGGGAAGAGCGACGAGTGTAAAGAAAATTACTAATATTCCATGATATTTAGAATAAAGAAGGAGTGCAGTGACTGCGCCCAAACCTAAAACTGAAAGAGCGTCATATTTTTCTAGATAACGTTTTAACAGCACACAATATAAGGTTGTCATAAATAAGAGCGGCATGTCAGGAAGTGCAAATAAACCTGAAAAAGAAGCTAGAGGAAAGGCAAAAAATAAAACAAGTGCCAGCCATTGTCGAGGCTTAGGGGCCAGACTCATTAACATGAGTGCTGAAGCCAACTGCATAATTATAGAGCCTAATCTTACTGCCACTTCGGAACGTGGAAGAAACGAGAAAGCCTTAATGAAAATACCAACCATAGGTGGGTGGTCGAAAAAGCCCCAATCTAATCGTTGAGAATAAAGCCAATAATAAGCTTCATCGTGAGAAAGCTCAAAGCTACTCGCTAACCATAAATGGATAATCATGATTGCGAGAAGTGATAAATTTAAGATTTTCGTCATGCAATTTTATGGTATAAAGAATCTATAACATAAGCCAAGGATATTCCGTTGATTAGCTTAGATAAAGCTGTCGTTATCATACCGACATACAATGAAATCTCAAATATTGAGAAAATGCTAATTACGCTTCATAATTTGCATCCAAACCTGAACGTTCTCATTATAGATGACGGCTCACCCGATGGTACCGCACAGGTTGTTAAGTCTTTTCAGTCTAAAAAACAAAACCTTCATATTTTGGAAAGAAAAGGTAAGCTCGGTTTAGGGACTGCCTACATAAAAGGATTCAAGTGGGCTTTGGAAAATGGGTATGATGCTTTCATAACCATGGATTGCGATTTTTCACACGAGCCAGAAGCTATCCCAACTTTTACGGAAAGAATTGGTGAATATGACCTAGTTGTTGGGTCACGATATATCGGTGGAATAAGAATCATGAACTGGCCAATGCAGCGACTTCTTCTATCCTATTTTGCTTCAATTTACGCACGAACCATAACAGGAATACCCTTTTCAGACTCAACAGGTGGCTTCAATTGTTATAGTCGCAAGGCCCTTACCTCCATTAACCTTGATAAAATATTCTCAATTGGATACGCGTTTCAAATAGAGCTGAAGTATAAAATCTGGTCGCTAGGTCTTCCAAGTTTTGAAAATCCAATTACTTTCTTTGAGAGGACTGTTGGGAATTCCAAGATGAGTCGAAAAATCATTTTAGAAGCGGTGGTTAATGTTTTCAGATTGCGGATTAAAAAACTATTTGGAACCCTTCACTGATGGATAACCTTTCCACGCTTGATCTAGAATTATTTCTAGAGTTAAATTCATGGCATGCTCCATGGCTTAATTCCTTTATGGTTTTTTTCTCAAGTCAGCTCATTTGGCTACCGTTGATTGCTATGATTATTTTTATGGCAATAAAACAACTTACCCGACGAGATTTTTTCATATTCGTCCTGTTTTTGTTTTTGGCAATAATAGCTTCAGACGTAACATCTTCTTATATTTTAAAAAATGTTTTTGAGAGACTGAGACCCTGTAGAGTGCCAGAGATAAAAGACTTTATAAATAATTTTGGACAGAAATGTGGAGGACGATTTGGCTTTGTTTCTTCCCATGCAGCCAACTCGCTTTGTATTATTGCGTTTTCTTTTATTTTACTAAAATTCAAATCTAAGAAATTTCATTTTCTGTGGATTCTGCCAATCCTTGTAGGCTTTAGCCGCATCTACTTAGGCGTCCATTATCCCGGCGACATTTTAGGAGGATTCATAATTGGAGCAATGTGGGCTTCAATTTTAGCGGTAATGTTTAAAAGTTACCAATTAAGGAGCAAGACGATTTAGAGTCCAATCACCTTTATGGTTTTCATAAATGATTCTGTCATGCATCCTATTTTCTCTGCCTTGCCAAAATTCAAAATAACTTGGAGTAATTAAGTACCCCCCCCAATGTAAGGGTCTCTCCAGCTCAGACTGTCCCGAATATTTTACTTCTGTGTCGTTGAATAATTTCTCTAATTCTTTTCGCGATGAAACTTTTTCACTTTGAGGTGAGGCAATGGCACCGATTTGATTACCCCTGGGTCTTTTTTGAAAATATTCATCTGAAAAACTAGACTCTATTTTTCTAAGAGAGCCTTCAATTCTTACCTGACGCTGCAAGGGTAACCACAGAAAAGTCATTGAGACGTGGCAATTATTAATAACCTCTTTTCCCTTTGAGCTATTGTAATTAGTATAAAAAGCAAAACTTCCCTGATGGATACCCTTTAAAAGGACTACTCTTGCACGTGGTTTATTATCTTCTACCGTGGACAATACAAAAGCATTGGGTTCATCACATTTACTGTTAACTGCATCTTTAAACCATTTATCAAACTGTATTTCAGGGTTAGGGCTACAAATATTGATATCGAAATCAGCATTTCGATAACTTCCCCTAAGATTTTCTAATGTTTCATTAATATTCATTTTGAGACAGTATGTCATTCAGATGCTTCTGTCACCTGCTCGCCGGTTAAAATATATTTTTTTAATTTATCAACAATTACAAAGGCTCGATCATTCGGATCAGTAACCCCTAGAAAAAATTTATCAATAGCGTTGGCCGAGTCGTCTAAAATGATATCTTTATAATTTTGTAGGTTTTTCAATTCTTCTAAATCCGTAATTTCTTTTTCCATCTCCTGAATTAGTCGAACGAGAAATGATTGAATGGTTTTGAACATCAATCTTGAAATTACAATATTTGGGATAACATTTTTATTTTTACCTAAACGAAGTATTTGTCCGTCACCAATCCCTACATCATAAGCTGAGGAGACCGCAAATTTACTTAAACCTGCCAGAACCTTCATGCAAAAAACAGTTTTCTGTTTTGGATCAGAAAACTTATCGATTTCGGCCATAAATTCGTCACTAAAAATTTTAAATCCATCACTAACTCTTAGAGGGATTGCCTTTAATAGTAAAACAGAGCCCTGGATTGAATCTTTAATATTTATAAAAGATTCTTTTAAGGAAAAGTTTTTATATGTACTTTTAATATTTAAATCTAAGATACCTGAAGCAAAATCTTTTACAATTCTTGTAAAATCTTCTTTAACGATTAATGCAAATATATTCTGACTTTTATTTTTCAATACATGTTTCATTGAATCAGCAAGGTTCATTATTTTCCTTTAGATACTCAATATCTTACAGGACGATTTGTGCCAATTACAAGGAACCTGCCCAAAACAAAAGTTTTAATATTTAAATGCCTTCAAGATTTTCTTCTTTCGCTTTTAATAGAAGACATGCTGATAGAAAAAAGGAAATATTGGGGATAAAATGAATTGCTCCACTTGATCTAATCATAATATTCCTTAAGTTGTTATGTTTGCCTTAGCTTTGAGAGTACAAGTGCAGAGAAGGTGCCAAAGTTGGACTATTATATTTCAAGTATTTATTGCCACACGAGGCTTGTATTCGGGTAATTATGCCTCTATATTTCGGCAAAAGTACCCTTCAAAGGATTTTAGCCCCGTGAAGCCAAAAAATATTCCAACCATAGCCTTGATAGATGATGACCTGGACCTTCTCGATCTTCTTGCTAGTTTTTTTAGACAAAGGGGATACAAGGTATTGGCATTTAGTAATGCCGAGGAAGCGCTGATTGAAATTGAAAATAAAAGAATTGAGGCAGATGTAGTAATTTCAGATTTAAAACTTCCTGTAATGTCAGGCATGGATTTCATTAAAAGAATAAACAAACAGAACACTCGATTGCCCATTATCCTCATGACTGCAGAGGGAAGTGTTGAAACAGCGGTAGAAGCAATTGAATCTGGCGCTTATGACTTTGTGCTTAAACCACTTCATATTCCACAGCTCATTATATCAGTTCAACGCGCTCTACATCTGAATGATGTTCAAGCAGAAAATTCAAATCTAAAAGACATGTTTCAAGGCCAAGATTATATGGGTCTTAAAGGTGTTATTGGAAAAAGCCAAGGGTTTAGAAAAGCAATGGATTTGGCCAAAAGAGTCTCATCTAGTCAGGCAAATATCCTCATAAGTGGTGAAAGTGGTTCAGGCAAAGAAGTCATTGCTAAGGCAGTTCATGAATTAGGCGACAAAAATGCAGGCCCATTCATTGCTATTAACTGTTCCGCAATTCCCGAGAACCTTCTTGAATCTGAATTATTTGGTCATGCGAAGGGAGCATTTACTGGTGCCAATGATAAGAAAATAGGTTTATTTGAAGAGGCGAATAAAGGTACACTTTTTTTAGACGAAATAGGTGACTTAACACTATCCCTCCAGGCAAAACTTTTAAGAGTTTTACAGGAAAGAAAAGTTAAACGGATCGGAGAGAATCAATACCGAGATATATCCGCACGCATTATTTGTGCCACCCATAAAGATCTTCGCAAAGAAGTTTTTGAGGGACGTTTCAGAGAAGATCTATATTTTCGACTAAATGTTATTCCTATTTTTATGCCACCACTTCGCGAAAGAAGAGATGATATTCTTCCCTTAAGTGATTATTTTTTAAAAAAATTCTCCATAATGAATAATATTCAAATCAAGGGATTTTCCAGAGAGGCCATTCAGAAATTAGAAGGCCATGTATGGAAGGGGAATGTCAGGGAACTTGAAAATGCAATTGAAAGGGCAGTAGTACTTTCTAATTCTGATATCCTTCAACCAGATGATTTACCAATTGAGGATATTATAAAAGATGATTTAGTATTAACTAATAATAATATCAAAAAACCAGGTTTGCATTTTGAAGATGAAAAACCTGTAACTCTTGATCAACTTTCAAAAAAATATATCCAGCATGTTTTTGAAAAAAATGATGGCGCAAAAGAACAAACGGCAAACGATTTGGGAATTGATCGGAAAACCCTCTACCGAAAATTGAAAGAAATGAACTTGAATTAATATACACTGTTTTCTAGTGCTCCAAAAAGGACGCCCCTTTAAAACGGGGTTAATTTTCCCTTTTTTCAGGAAAAGGATTCATAAGGTGTTAATTTTCTTAATATCTTTTTTTGGCACCCGTCGTGCTTATTGAATCAGGTGCGCCAACACCGTTTGGTCAAAATTGATCAACGCAGATACAGATATTTGAAATTCATCCTCACCTGCATTTGTAGTTTGGCAATCTCTGTATTATTTTCACTCTTCCTATGTTTTTTCGCTAGAAATGACCACCCTGCTCAAAGCAAGGTGGTCATCTCTTAAGGTTATGCTAGATTGCGGATTATGAACTTAATTCCTGAAATCAAACCTGGTCAGTCGCTTGAACTTCTCAAAGAGCTTCACATCCTAACAAGGGATGGGAAGATAAATCAGGATAGTCGAAGAAAATTAAAGCAAGTTTATCATTTATACCAATTCATAGAGCCACTTTTGAATGAGCTTAAACTTGAGGGAACTGATTTATCCGTGGTGGATCACGGAGCGGGTAAATCTTATCTTGGATTTATCATTTATGATTTATTCTTCAAAAAACTCAGTGAGGGGACGATCTACGGTATTGAAACTAGAGACGAACTGGTTAAAAAATCACAAGATCTTGCTAAAAAGCTTTCATTTCCACGTATGTCTTTTTTAAATCTATCAGTTGAAGACTCCATTTCTTCACCACTTCTTCCAGAAAAAATTGGAATGGTTACCGCCCTCCATGCCTGTAACACTGCAACCGATGATGCTATTGATTTTGGTCTTAAAAAGAATGTTAAATACTTTGTTCTTGTTCCTTGCTGCCAGGCAGAAGTCGCTGCCGAACTGAGGAAGACAAAATCTAAAATGATTGGAAAGAGTTTTTTTACAGAAATGTGGCGACACCCAATTCACACTCGCGAATTTGGGAGCCATATCACAAACGTTCTTCGCTGCCTCAAACTAGAAGCTCATGGATACCAAGTAACTGTAACAGAGCTGGTGGGGTGGGAGCACTCTATGAAAAATGAACTCATTGTAGCCCAGTATAAAGATCTGCCACGTAAACATGCACAAGACAGACTAACGGCTATAATTGAAGAGCTAGGCCTAAACGAATTAACAAGCAGATTTTTGAACTAATAAATAAATCACTGTTCATAGTGTCGATACAAAACGACACTGTTTTTATTAATCCGATAATCCGAATCTCTGTCGTAGCAATCCATTTTGCCTTTCACCATTTTACATACATGCTCACCAGCCTTAATTCGTTGATCAAATCCAGGCTTCTTAATTATAAGGCCAAGAGTAACGAGAGCACAAAATGTAACAATATAGTGCATCTGAACATTCATAGAGTTCCTGAAGTTACTTTAATGTTTATTAATCATTTTTCTTCCAGATACCATACTGGCTATAAAGCTAATTACGGCCAAGATTAAGAAGACAAACAATAGTGTTTTGCCAATATCAAGGGATAGGCCCCCAACACCATTGGCCCCTAATAAAATTGCAATCAATCCTAATACAAAAAATGCAATTGCTGCTCTTAACATGATCTTTCTCCTTGTTTAGCAAAGACAAACTTTCAAAATCATAAGGCATTTATGGTGCCACATAAAAAACAACAAAAATTCATAACTTAGAATTTAGTTTATGCCAGTAATGGGGCATTCCTCCGCTTTCTTTTCATTTTATGTCTCATCTTATTTAGACTTACTCAGACTTTTTCTACTTATTTTCGTCTCCACGAGACCTCTCAGTAAGTCATAACCACGCGCAAGATCCTTTCCTAATTTTAGAACATCTTTTCGAATAATTTTATACTGACCATTAAGTGCCACAGAATTGCCATTTCTTTGGCTCGATAGAATTCCGTTTTTCATAATCTTTGTTTTAGCTTTTTTACTGATTAAATTTGTTGCATTCATTTCAGAACTCCTTTTTTTTCGTCCGTTAGAGTTTCGTGCAAACTTCAGACCAAGAAGCAGACTTAATCTGCAAAAGAATAACGGCATCCTTTATGCAAATTATTTATTGCTATCTAAATAACGCTAAGGGGGATTTCATGCTTAACAATGAACAATTCCAAGGAAAATGGACGGAAATTAAATCTGGTTTAAAAAATCTTTGGGGTGAAATTACTGATGATGAAATTGAGTCGGTTAAAGATAATCTTCAATCTATTGATCGAATTGTGCAAAAAAAATACGGGGAAAGAAAAGAGTCCATTTTTAAAAAACTGGAGGCCCTCATGGAAAGTTTTGAAAATGAAACGGATAAAAGCCTTAAATTTAATGATGGAGAAAGTTCTTATAGAAGAAGTCCCTTAATTCCTAGGGACGAGAACGGTAACCCAGCTAGTATCTAAAATTCTTTTCCAAGAATCTCTTTATTTTCTTTATATGAAAGTCTAAGATGACACATGCTTCATCCACACACAGAGCTTAAGTTTGTTTCACCTGAAATAGGTTATGGGGTTTTCGCCAATTCATTTATTGCAAAGGGTACTATCACGTGGGTAAGAGATGAGTTAGATCGCGTTATTCCAAAAGATAATTTGAATCAATTGACGAAAGCAAACCTTGAAAACCTTTTAAAGTATTCATATCGTAACTCACTAGGTGATTATGTTTTTTGTTGGGATCTAACTCGTTATGTAAACCATAGTTACGAACCAAATTCCATGCTTACGGCAATGGGTTTTGAAATTGCCATTAAGGATATATTTCCCGGCGATGAGATGACTAATGATTATGGAACGTTGAATATTATAGAAGCCTTTGAATGTGCAAACGGGCCTCACCCAGAACGTGAACGGGTGTGCCCTGATGACTTAAGCCGTTTTCATTTTTTATGGGATAAGCAGATTCACGAAGCTTTTTATTTGATACCTAAAATTACGCAGCCGTTAAATGACTTTTTAACAGACCACCAGTTAGATGAAATAAACCAGATCCAAACTGATAAAAAAGCCATACCGTCGGTTCTCTTAAACCTATTTAAGTCCTGATATTACAAAGACTTAGATTCTGTTCATTTTCTATACAATACCTGAAAAATTCACCCATCATGTAGATTAAAGAATTAAAGCGCGCTCTAATAGCAAGATGAAATTCATCTTAATGGCCATTTTAGTTCTTACTCCTTTTTCTGTGTCTGCTGGGCCAGCAACCAAATTCCTTACAATAAATAGTAGAATCTTCCAAAAGATTAAGCATCAGCTGTCATCCAATCCTGTTTCATTGTCGGCCACAAAAGATGTGACAATAATTAAGCTGCAAGAAAATCAAGTAGAGGAAGTCTCAGCAATAATACATCACCAATTAAAAAGATGTGGTGGGTTCATGGCTCATGAGAGTTTGGCAATGGCACAGGACCTATTACTGAATAATCCTCAAACTGTTCTGGATCCCTTTATCGAATATGTCATTAACCAACAGGATACTGTTCAAAAAATGGTTGATGATGTTAAGGAAACGAAAATCCGGGACATGATTATTAATCTTACAAACTTTGAAACGAGATATTATAAATCAAAATCCGGTGTTAAGGCCGCTGAATTCATCAAGCAAGCATGGTCAGACCTTTCTAAGCATCGTTCAGATGTTAAGGTTGAAATTTTTCAGCATAAAAACTTTCCACAACCGTCAATTATTATGACCATTCTTGGCTCAGAGAAACCAGACGAAATTATCATATTAGGTGGCCATGCCGATTCTATTTCTGACGAAGTATTGGCGCCAGGAGCTGACGACAATGCTTCAGGAATAGCGAGTATTACGGAGTCCATTCGTATTTTAATGGATCATGATTTTAGACCTAAGCGTACAATTCAATTTATGGCATATGCGGCTGAAGAGGTAGGTCTTTTTGGCTCTCAAGAAATAGCTCGGTCTTATAAAATTTCTAAATCGAAGGTAATAGGAGTCATGCAATTAGATATGACTCTTTTTAAGGGTACCGCTGATAAAGATATCGTCCTCATTTCGGATTATACCAATAAGGCCCAAAATATTTTTTTGAGTAAATTAATTGATGAATACGTTAAAGTACCGTGGGGCTATTCTCAGTGTGGATATGCGTGTTCTGATCATGCTTCATGGTCTGCGAATGGATATCCTGCATCCTTCCCATTTGAAGCGACTTTTAATGAATATAGTCCCAATATTCATACAGCAGCAGATACATTAGAGAATAATGGAGGGGACGCAAGTCACGCGCTTAAATTTTCTCAGTTGGCGACTGCTTTCGTCATCGAGATGTCTAACTAATATTGATATTCTCTTTTGAGCGACTAGGTTTCTAAAAATTCACGTGTTAACATTACATAATGAAAAATTATTTCTGGCTCATTATTTTAATATTCTCCATTCACGCAAACTTATATGCCCAAAATATAACTATATTAGTTGGGGAAATTGACTGCAAAACATCAGAAGATAGTTACAACAAGGTTATTAATGATCTTTCTACCAATTGTTCTAACCATGATGAATGCCATGTAGATCGGATCGCTTGGAATCCCAACCTTCTAATTGGTCACAAAGAAACCGAGGAGCAGGTTCTAAGACTTACAAACACTCGCTCCGACCTTCATGAACGCTGTCATTATGTTACCCCTAAAACTGGCGCCTGCTTGCCTCGAAAAGCTATTTGTTTAAACAGAAAATGCCAAAACTATGCTGATTTGCAACCCCTCTTTAATACGAATATAAAATTTAGATTTACCCATAAAGGTGAGGTGCTTAAAAATAAAACTATCTCACTGAGTGTCGACACAGGTTTAAGGTGCATCACCACGCCATGTCCTTCAAGAATAGAAGTTGATTCATTAATCACAGATGAATTGGGAGAGGTAGCTATAACACTTGGGAAATTTCAACTTATTCTAAATAAAAAAAATGCAACGATTGGACCGGATGGCCTCGCGTTTTCATTAGAGAATATTGGATATGAACCTGTTGATTTCAACACGCTTTTGATTGATACAAATAAAATTAATGAAATTCAGTTTTAGAAAAAAATACGAAATCAAAAAATGGCGCAATCGGGACGATTCGAACGTCCGACCTCTTGATTCGTAGTCAAGTGCTCTATCCAACTAAGCTACGACTGCGCAATGAGTGACTAGTTTTAGACGAAGATGAGTCAGTTATCAAGTTTCAAATTTAATATATTTCATAGTGTTATATGGATTACATACCCTAAATAAAATCAATGAGTTAGCACAGGTGTTTGGTTGTGTTTTCCTTTGGTTATCTTTAATTTCACTACTTCAAGGACCCAATATTGCAGAAAACGGCCAATATATATTTTATTTAAATAGCCTTCTCTCGGCAGATCTATATACTGTGCACAATTCAGGTTTGCTTTTTTCAGCTTAGACGTTCATTACCTCTTCCCTAAAAACTCCATCCTTAAATTTACATAATTAAAAAGTTTTCGTTACAACTCACTGTAATGAATTTCATTGGAGATATTAATGAGTACTAAAATTTACGTCGGCAACCTTGGTTACACTGTTGCAGACAATACATTGTCAGAGAAATTTGCACAATTCGGAACAGTTCAATCAGCAAAAGTCATCATGGACCGTGATACTAATAGAAGTAAAGGATTTGGCTTTGTTGAAATGTCTACAAGTGCAGAAGCTGCTCAAGCTATCACTTCACTTAATGGAACAGATTTTGGTGGACGCCAAATGAATGTTACTGAAGCTAAGCCTATGGTTCCGCGTGATAACAAGCGTTACTAAGATCTAGTTTTTTTCCGAGGGAGAATATTGGTTTACTAATATTCTCCCTTTTTTTTGCCTAATTTTCGGATTTTGGATTCAAAGTTCTGATTTTTTCAAATACAAATTCAATTTTAATATCAAAAAAAAAGAGCCATAAAAATTCTGAAATAATCAATTCTCTATAGCTCTTAAAAATAATTTCTTGGAATGGCGGAGACGATGAGATTTGAACTCATGGAAGATTTTACTCTTCGCACCCTTAGCAAGGGTGTGGTTTAAGCCACTCACCCACGTCTCCGTATTTGGCTTACATCACTTACCAAGATCTGAATTTGTTGTAGCCATATTTTTTGAAATCAAAAAAGATGGCGGAGGACTAGGGATTCGAACCCCAGGAAGGCGTTAACCCTCGGCAGTTTTCAAAACTGCTGCCTTAAACCGCTCGGCCAGTCCTCCACTACAGGAGGTTAAATATAAAGAAATTCAGAAAAAAAGACAATCGCTATTTACGTATCTCTTTCATGCCACCCAAATAGGGCCATAAAACTTCGGGGATTTGGACCGATCCATCTTTTTGTTGGTAATTCTCAAGGATTGCAACCACTGTACGTCCCACAGCTAGGCCTGAACCATTGAGCGTATGAGCAAACTCTAGCTTTCCTTCCTTATTTCGGAAGCGGATGTTGGCCCTTCTGGACTGAAATTCGCCACAATTGGAAATCGAGGCAATTTCACGGTATTTGTTCTGACTCGGTACCCAAACTTCTAGATCAATCGTGTTTTGCGATGCGAAACCCATATCTCCAGTACATAACCTTAGCGCCCGGTAGGGGAGATTTAATTTCTCGAGTATCTCACAAGAACTGTTGATCATCTTTTGATGAATTTCCTGTGACTGAGAAGGAGAGCAAATAGAAACCATTTCAACTTTATTAAACTGATGAAGACGAATCAAACCTTTAACGTCTTTTCCACTTGATCCAGCTTCTGATCTAAAACAAGGCGAATAGGCAGCGTATAATATTGGAAATTCTGATTCCTCAATTATTTGTTCACGCTTTATGTTTGTAAGAGTCACCTCAGAAGTTGGAATAAGATACCAAGGCTGTTCTGAATTAAGTTTAAAGAGTTGGTCCTCGAACTTTGGCAAGTTGCCCGTTCCAATTAAAGATCTTTCATGAGCAATGAATGGGGTTATCATTTCCATAAACCCCTTAGTGCCTTGATGATCAAGCATAAAGTTAATCAAAGCCCTTTCAAGTTTAGCAATTCCGGCCTTATAAACAACAAATCTCGCCCCTGTTATTCTGGCCCCTGCTTCAAAATCAAGCATACCTAGTTTTTCACCAATATCAGCATGATCGACTGGAGTAAAATCAAAATCTCTTGGTTTGCCCCACCGTTTATCTTCAACATTTTCTTCTTCTGTTTTTCCCACAGGAACTGAAGAATCAGGCAGGTTTGGAACATTTAATAGAATGTTTGTCTGTTTTAATTGAACTTCTTCAAGTTCTTTTGCTTCTTTTTCCATTTCTGTTTTTAAAGAGGCAACTTGATTCATTAGAGAGGCGGCATCTTGCTTGTTTTTTTTAAGCTCACCAATCTCCCGTGACAATTTATTAATTTCAGCCTTTTTAGTTTCAGATGCTGTCGTTAACATTTTTCTTTGTTTATTAAGTTCTAGTATCTCGGTCAAAAGTGAAGTATCGAAATTTCTATTTCCAAGACTTGTTTTAATTGATTCAAAATCGTTTTCAATTTTTTTTATGTCCAACATATAAGCACCTATTGCATGAGATTAATATACTTCTCGATATTGCTTTTATCGGAAGCCTCTGGGTTCATTTCAAGATACAGTTTATAGGATTCCACGGCAAGAACCCCTTGACCAAGCAAGCGGTAAACATCACCAATTTTTCTATGTATTTCAGATTCATCACTTTTTTCTAACATGGCCCTTTTATATAGATCAAGCGCAAGTTCAAAATTATTTCTCTTAGAACTAATGTCAGCAAGACCAACCAGTGAATCGTAAGCTTTGGGATTAATTTTCTGCGATTGTTTAAAAAGGGTTTCTGCCTTAATTAAATCGCCTTTTTCGGTATAGATCTGCGCCATTAAAGTTAGGTCAGCATCATTGTCGCCGTTTGCTTTAAGATCAGCTTCTACTTCTTTTAGTGCGCCGTCATAATCCTTGCTCAAATATTTAATCTTGGCGATGTAAAATTGAACCTTGGGATAAGATTCAAGCTTTTCCTGAATACGTTTAAACCACTTGGCTGCTTCAACGAGTTTTCCATTTTCATATAGAACCCGACCAGCAGTCATCATGGCCTCAATTTCACCAGGTTCGATAGCAAGTAGATTTTCGACCAAAATAGGAATCTCATCGAAGCGTTCATCTAAAAGTGCTGCCTTAATTAAAAACTCATAGAGTGACTTATCTTTTACTGGCATTTTTTCTAGTTTTTCTTTGTAGGCAAGAAAATCTTTCGTTTTACCAGCACGGTAATAGAAAATAGCTATTTCGGATAGGACTTTGGGATTCTCTCCGAATTCATCAAGAAGTCCCAAAAGGTATCCAATTGCAGACATGTCATCTTGTTGCTCATATACAATTTTTGCATAGGCAATTCTATAATCTGCATTAACCGGATCTAGTTCCATACATTTATTTAGAAGAAGCCTTGCCGCATCGAAATTGGCTCTTTTAATTATTATATCTGCCAACAAATAAATATCATGATCATTTAAAGGATTCATGTTTATCGAGTTTTTTAACCATGAAATGGCCTGCAATGAATCACCCATCCTAAGATAGAGACGGCCATTAGCGGAGGCGAATTCATAGCTGCCCTTAAGATCTGATGAAGACATAACACCGATACGATTTTTTGCGTCGTTAAATTTATAGGTATCTATATAACCATCAACTAGAGCTACATTTATACTTTTGTCGTCGGGGTATTTCTTAAGAAGGTCTTCAAGCGTTTTTAATCCCTGTTTCGCCAAACCCAGGCGTAGTTGAACTTTTGCAAGAAATAATTCTGAAGGTATGTAGTTAGGCATTGCATCCGTCGATCTTGCTGCTGAACTTAAGGCAAGTTCATAGTTGCGTTTATCTAAAAAATCCTTTCCTTGATTAAGAAGTTTTATCGCCTTTGATTCAGCTATTAGCTTATCAGTTTCATTATTTATTTCATCGCCGACACTTAATTCTGCGAGCTTCATGCGCAATTCGTAAGAGTCCTCAAGCTCTAGTGACTTTGTAAAATAAACAGTGGCCTTCTTAACATCGCCTTTGTGAGCAATTATTAAGCCTTTAAGAAGTAAGTATTTCGCACGATTAATATTGTTATGTTCAGAATTTAAATCGTCCACTTTCTGTAGAAAAGTCCCCGCTTCATCATACTTTTTTAACTTTATTAAATAATCAGCCTTCTTTAGATAAAAACCCACCAGTTTGGGAAAATTCTTAATTGCATCATTAATATATTCAATTGCCTTATCATCTTCCTGGTTTAGGAGTGAATAGTCTATAAGGGCATCATAGACGTAGCGATTCTTTTGGGGCGCTTTTTCTAATGGTATTTTAAATTGTTTTGCTAGGTCTAATTTTCCAGTTTCTAATAATGTTTTTAAATAAACAGCAAATAAATCTGGTGTTACATTTTGGGGATATAGCTTAAGGTACTTAGATACAACATCAGCAGCTGCTTCATATTTATTAATACTCATATAAAACAAATTCAAACCTATGACTCCATCCGGGTTTTTTGCCAAGAAAGGGCGTTTTGCCTGAATTAGGTTGAAAATAATCTGAGCGTTTGCTTGCTTGTCTTCTTTGGAAAATTTAAGCTGTTCAGCATAATCTCTCACTAACAACGATATCACTTCCTCACTTTCAATATTGTTCTCATAACTGCTTTTCAAAAGCATCCCGGCCTTAATGATACTTAAATAATCACCGGCCGCAAAAATGGTTCGTGCCTTATCAAATTCTATCTTTGATCTTTTAAGGTCAGACTTATCAAATGGAAGAGGGAATTCAACCACGGGTTCTATGTGTTTAAAAGGAGGTTTTTGTGGCTTGTCATTACCAGGAAACAAAATCACGTAAAGCAGCGCTGCTATTGCGAGCCCTGCTATTATTTTAATCTTTTTCTTTTTTGCAATTTCTTCGTTTTCTAAACTTTCTTCACCTTCTTTTATTTCTGCATCATCTAGTATTTTTTTTTGTTTTTTTATTTCTTTTATTTCTTGATCGATTTTTTTTTCTTCATTATCTGCCAAAAGCATTAATTCAGAATTTGATCTATCTAAATGAATCATTTGAGTTGATTCATCAGCGTCAATGAGTTTTTGAAGTTCATCTGCTTTTTTCTGTTCTTCTCTTAAAACTAGTTGGTGGTTTTCAGATTCTTTATTTCGTGCGTCCTCATCTTTTTGATTTTTTCGTATTCTCTCAATGTCTTTTTGTGCAATAAGATTAATCGTTGTTTTATCTCCCGCATCTTCAACTGGTGCAGGTTCTGGAATCGGGGCTGGTTTTTTGGCTTCGTTCTTTTCTGGTCTATTTTCTTTTTGATTATCCAATAAAATTTCAAATTTCGTGTTTGCCCCAGCTGGCTTACTTTCTTTTGTTTGTATTCTTATTGTTTCAGTTAAGTGGTCAATAGGTTCATGCTTTATGACGTCAATTTTATTTATTTCTAATTCATTTTTTTGATTTCTAAGTTTCGCGAGATCAATAACAAATGTTTCTTCCTTGGACTCATTCGTAATTACAGCAGTATGGTTTTCATCCATTAATTCTGCATAAAAATCAAAACTCGTAATTGGGGCCCAATCCCCTGTTGGAAATATTTGTGCTTCTTCATCACCCTGAATACGCCCATTGGATTTCAACTCATAGAGTTGACTCATAATAAACGGGCCAATGACCCGTGCATTTTTAAGCCGTATTCGGTACTTCGTCATGCTTCTATTATAAATGATTTTGAGGATTTAGGTGGGGAAAACAAAAGGGAGCCTTAGCTCCCTTTTAAGAAGTGTTACTTGATAAAAAGAACTGCGTTTCCAGACATAATCATTACTTTTTCCCAGAATATCCCTAGAAATAGAACTGGGATAAATAGGGCAATAATGACTGCTTGGTTAGCTGGGGTGAATCCAAGAACCTTCACATCACCATCTGCTTGACCAAAAATCATTGTTTTTGCCAATTTAACATAATAATAAAGTGCAATAACTGAGTTGATTGCTGCAACAATAGCTATCCCATACAATTTTTTTTCAATTACAACCGAGAAAATATTAAATTTTGCCACAAATCCACTGAACGGAGGCATACCAGCGAGAGAAAATAGAACCGCTGCCATTATTATGGCCATTGTTGGATGCTTATAAATTAAGCCCTTGAAAACGTCATGTGAGTCAGTTCCATACATGTCAGACAAGTGTGACGTTATATAAAAAGCAATTAGTGTCATGAACATGTAAACTATTCCGTAGAAAAGTATTGCTCTCACCCCTTGCTCGTTTAAAACAACGACACCCAGTATCATTAAGCCCACGTGGCCAATTGAAGAGAAGGCAAGAAGTCTTTTAACAGAAGTCTGGCCAATAGCAGTTACGTTACCAACGGTCATCGTCATGGCAGAAATAACTAGCATCAATCCTGTCCATGAAATACTTAAGGCAGAATTATTGTTAAAGAAAATAAAAGAAACACGAATCAATGCTGCAAGACCGGCCATTTTAGGAACAATTGCAAAAAATGAAGTTACTGGAATCGGGGAGCCTTGGTACACATCCGGTGTCCACATATGAAATGGGAAGACGGAAATCTTGTATCCAATACCAACAAAGAAGAACATAAAAGAAACGAGGACAATAAATAGATTTGTTCCTTCTAGTCCCGGTAGTTTATCTACCATATCAACGAACTGAATCGACCCTAAAATGCCGTAAAGATGACTAATTCCATACAGAGCAACTCCGGCAGAAAGACCTCCGTAAAGTGCATACTTCATACCAGCTTCAGTTGAAGTAGATTCATCTCTTTTAAATGAAGCCATGACATATGAAAGAATAGATAAAGTTTCGATACCTAAATAAAGGGTTAGCATATTGTTGGCCGACGCCAAGAGCATCCCACCTAGCAATACTCCTACGGCCATAATTGCAAATTCAGATTTGAGATTCGTATAGATATCTTTCGAGGAATAGCTAAGGAAAATGGCTCCCATCGTTCCAAGAACCATAATAATCTTTATCAGCGTGCTGAAAGGATCGATCGTAATGGCATTGTGGAAAATAAACCTAGGAGCTTCACCGAGGTTTTGAAATAAAAAGAATAAGCAAATTGAAAGCATTGCCAAGGCATAGGCTATGATTTTACCACGACTTCCATGTTCTTCTTTTACTGTAGATTCAGCTACCAATAGTGTCGTCATAAGCACAACGCAAATGATCTCAGGTATGTAATAGCTTAAAAATCCAAAAAGCTGCTGTATCACAAAAGTACCTCGGTTAGAATTTCGCCATTAGGTCAACAAGTTGCCCAACAGAAGCTTTCATTACGTTCAAAAGTGGGCTTGGAAAAATACCAAACACAACTACACAAATACAAAGAGGAAGCATATAGAACACTTCGCGAGCATTCATATCATCATACTCTTCAGTTTCTGGGTTAACTTCCCCAAAGAACATCCGTTTGAACATCCAAAGCAAGTAAGCAGCACCGATCAAAAGACCAACAACTGCAATAACAGTAATTGTCGTGAACTTCTGATAAATTCCTAAAAAGATCAAGGCTTCAGAGATAAAGCCAGATAAACCAGGAAGGCCTAGAGAGGCGAACATCCCAATAATAAATACGACTGTATACTTAGGAAGCTTCGTTGATAAACCGCCGTAGCCTTTTGAACCATCTGGCTTAACAATCCAACGGTGATGTGATCTTTCATAAAGAATTCCTACGAGTAAGAACATCATCGCTGTAGAAGTACCGTGGTTAAACATTTGAAGAACAGCACCATTCATACCCTGAGTTGTCATGGCCGAAAGACCAAGCATAACGAAGCCCATGTGAGAAACTGAAGAGTAAGCAATTAATTTCTTCATATCATCCTGGGCCATGGCACAGAACGCTCCGTAAATAACAGAGATCAGACCTAACCAAGCAATGATGCTTGAAAAGTGAACCGCTGCTTGAGGAAAGATAGGGAATGCAATTCTTAGGAATCCATAAGTTCCCATTTTAAGTAGAACACCTGCGAGGATAACTGAAACCGCAGTAGGCGCTTGTACGTGTGCATGAGGTAACCATGTATGGAACGGGAAAACTGGAACCTTAATCGCAAAACCTAAAAACATAAACCAGAAGAATAAGTGTTCGAAAGAGAAGGTGTGTCCAAATATGCTGACTGTTTCGTTAACATATTTACCGCCCTGGTGAGCAAGAATGCTGAAAGAATCAACACCTTTTCCAGAAGCGTAATAAAGAGCAATGATACCAACCAACATGAAGATCGAACCAAAGAAAGTATAGAGAAAGAATTTGATTGCTGCATATTCTCTGTTTTCTCCCCCCCAAATTCCGATAAGGAAAAACATCGGAAGAAGCATAACTTCCCAGTAAACATAGAAAAGGAAAAAATCCAGAGAAAAGAAAACTCCAAACACTGATGATTGAAGCATCAAGAGAAGAGCAAAATAAGCTTTTACGTTTTTCTCAACTGTCCAAGATGACAGAGTACAGATGAAGAAGAGTAGAGCATTTAGGAAAGTCATCAGCATTGTTATGCCGTCAATTCCTAGATGATAGTTGATGTGGAACTGTTCAATCCACGGCACTTTAACAACAAACTGCATTGCAGCCGTTGAAGTGTCAAACTTCAAATAAAGCACTACTGTTAAAACCAGCACTATTGAAGTTGTACACAATGTAATCCAGCGAATGACATTGTCTTTCGCATTTGGAATAGCAATTGCTACTACTGCCCCAATAATCGGTAACCATAAAATCCAATTAAGTATTCCGTTCACAACGAACCTCTCTCTATAAAAAAACTAACTAAATATTTAACGTCCAAATATAACTAGCAAGAACCATAATCAACATAATGAAGTAGAACTGGATCTTTCCTGATTGCACGATACGCAAAACCAAGTTAAAAAGATTTACAGCTACACCCGTACCATCTACACCAATTGCATCAACCACCACGTTATCAAACCATTTCGCAGATTTATAAAGCACGCGGTTTACAAATGCCATTCCATCTACAACGTAGCGATCGTAAATACCCATATCAATCCAGGCAAGTCCGCGGTTTAAACCAAGTAAGCCTTTTTTAATCAAAATATCTATATAGAATTCATCAAACCCATATTTATTTTGAAGAGTTTTGGTAATTCCCGGGAATTTAGATGCCCATGGTTTAACAGAACCTTTGATGTACATAAGGAAGGCCAGAAAGACACCGGCGAAAGCAATAAAGATTGAAGCAATTGCACCGATTGTGTGAGCAGAATGCAGCTTGTGCTCATCAGGATTTGGACCTGCATAACCAGTTTGGTGATGGTAATGAGCATGCTCAAGATGAGTTTTATCTCTTGTATCTACTCTGCTGAAATCTTCACGTTTATGGTCTACAAATTTTTCAACAACGGGAGCTTCAACCAAAACTTTAAACCATTCCGTTTTAGCACCAAAAACTTTACCGAAACTCTGGCCAGTTAAAGTACCGCAGAACCAGAAACCAAGAGTGAAAACGGCAAGGATTAGCAAAGGAACGTTTTGACGAACATCAAGGTGCTCGTGATGAATTTCATGCCCATGAGTTTCGTGTCCGTGTGTATCTTTATGGCCACTACCGTGACCATGATCATCATGAGTTCTGTTCTCACCATAGAAAGTTAAGAACATCATACGGAACATATAGAAAGCTGTTAGACCTGCAGCTGCGAAGCCAAGAATTGGAACGATCGCAAGAAGTGGGTTTTGACCAGACATGAAACCGTAATAAAGTGCATCACCTAGAATTCTGTCTTTAGACACAAATCCCGAGAAGAATGGAATACCGGAAATTGCAAGTGTACAGGCCATCATCGCAAAGTGTGTGTATGGAAGATACTTGCGAAGGCCACCAAGCTTAGGCATTTCCTGTTCGTGAACGGAGTGAATGATAGAGCCAGCTGACAAGAAAAGGCAGGCCTTGAAACAAGCATGGGTAATAAGATGCATGAAAGCAGCATTGTATGAACCAACACCAACACCCATTATCATATAACCAAGTTGTGAAAGTGTTGAATAAGCTAGTACTGCCTTAATATCTGTTTGAACTGTTGCAACCGTTGCTGCTCCAAAGGCAGTAATGGCACCAACCACAGCAATAAACCAAGTGATGTCACCAAGAACCATTAATGGATACATACGAAGAGAAACCCAGACACCCGCAGTAACCATTGTAGCAGCATGAATCAGGGCAGAACCGGGAGTTGGACCCATCATCGCATCCGGAAGCCACACATGAAGTGGGAATTGAGCTGATTTACCCATAGCTCCAAGAAAAATGCAAAGAGCAGTAAAAGTAGCAAAAGAAATCCCAAGAACTGTTTGACCAGCAAACTTACCTTCAGCGATGGCTGCGTAAATATCGACGTAGTTAACACTTCCAAGGAACATCCAAAGAGCCACGATACCTAATAGCAGGAATACGTCTCCCACTCGAGTAGTCATGAATGCTTTCAGTGAAGCGTCGCCAGCTTTTTCTTTCTGATTATAGATACCGATAAGAGAGTACGAGCAAAAGCCCATGATTTCCCAAAAAATAAAGAGCGAGAAAAGATTGTCTGAAAGGACCAAACCAAGCATGGCAGAAGTAAACAGAGGAAGAAAGACAAAGAAGCGACCATGCTTCTCATCGTGATCCATATACCAGGTAGAAAATAGGTGGATCAAAAATGCAACACCAGACACCATGAGGAGCATAATGGCCGTCATGTTATCTATATAGATACCCATATCTACTTTAAAAATAGTTGAAGCATGGTTAAGGTCAAACCATGTGAATGTTTTGTGAATAAAGAAGTCTGTCGCAAAATTGCCAAAGACAAAATCACCAAAAATTCTGGCAGAGAAAATAAAAGAGATAAAGATACTTAAAGTCGCTAACCAATCACCCTGACGAGGGAGTTTTCTTCCCAAAAAAGCATTAATAATAAATGCTATTACGGGAGAAAGAAAAATCGGCGCAATACTTCCAACGGTATATTCCATTTTCGACCTTTAATTTCTTAGCTGTGTGGCTTCATCTATATGTATTGTTTCTTTTATTTGGAAGAAACGTATAACTATAGCTAAACCAACAGCAGCTTCAGCAGCGGCTATTACAATAATAAAAAGACTAAATATGTGGCCGTCTAAGTTATTTGTCACATAACGAGAGTAAGCGACAAAATTTAGAGCTGCAGCATTAAGTATTAACTCAATACCAAGAAGAATTGCGACGATATTTTTTCGTGCAATCATAACAACTAGTCCTACAACAAAGAGGATTAGAGAGATAATTAAATAAGAGGCAAGGCTCATCATAGTGTTTCTCGCTTAATTTTGCTTACGTGGACGAGCAATTATTGCAGCTCCCACTAAGGCACCTAATAAAAGAACTGAGGACATTTCAAAAGCTAGAACATGGTCCTTAACCAATAAATGCCCTATCTGTGTAACAGTTGAAGGAAATTCATTTGTGATTGTTTTTACCGGCAAGGTTTTTGTTAAGCCTCTTATAAGTTGGATGTTTGTAAGAAGAAAAACAACGCCAACCAGAAGACCTATGGCATATGTCCATTTATTTCCCATAGAGGCTGGAAGACCTAGAAGGTTTTGGGCCCGAGAAATAAAATCGTTTCCGCCTGTTAACATCACTGCGAAAAGCATAAGAATTACAACTCCACCGACGTAAACCATAATTTGTGTGATCGCAACAAAGTCAGCACCGAGTGTAGCGTAGAGACCTGCTATTCCCATTAAAGACCCAAGAAGAAAAACACATGAATGCATAATGTTTTTAACCATTAATACGCCCAAGGCACATGAAACGGTTAAAACAGCCGAGCTGATAAAAAGAAATTGTAAAAACATCAGATACCTCTAGTTAGTGACTGCCCAAAACAAGCTCAGCAATAGATTTTCCATTAAAAACTACCATCCAAATCGCGCAACCCATTAAGTTAAAAATTGCGATTGGGGTAAGGTATTTCCAGCATACTGACATTAACTGATCCACACGAAGACGTGGAAGAGTCCAGCGAATCCAAATTACTACGTAATAAAGGACCAATGTTTTTGTCATAAAAATTACGAATTGAGCAGCTTGCATAGGAAGGATATCAAGTTTAATTCCTGGGACATTATAACCACCAAGAAACAAAGAGGCAGCGACTCCGCAAACAACAAAGACCTCAATATATTCTGCAAGAGCGAAAAAACCAAATCTCATACCGGTATACTCAGTGTGATAACCTGAAACTAGTTCTGATTCCGCTTCTGGCAAGTCAAATGGGGCTCGGTTTGTTTCTGCTAAAGCACCTACACTATAAACAAAGAAGGCAATAAATGCGAAAGGGTTATGAAACATAAACCATTCGTGTGGTAATCCACCCTGTCTACCTACAATTGTCCCGAATCCCATTCCACCTGCAAGTAGTACAATTGCAAGAATGGAAATAGTAACAGGAATTTCGTAAGAAATAATTTGAGAAGCTCCTCTCATACCACCAAGCATTGACCACTTGGAATTGGATGCATATCCGCCAAGAAACACACCCAGTCCAACTAAAGAAGAAATAGCGACGAGATAAAATATTCCGACGTTAAGGTCGGCCATAATAAAGCCAGAAGAGAATGGAAGTACAGCCAGAGTTGCAAAAACCCCGGTTAAACATAGAAGGGGAGCAAGATAAAAAAGTTTTTTGTCGGCAGTGAATGGCATGATGTCTTCTTTAGTCATCATTTTCACACCATCGGCCAACATTTGAAGTAGGCCATAGGGCCCAACACGGTTAGGTCCAATTCTTGCTTGTAAATCGGCTGAGATTTTTCTTTCCGCGTATGTTCCCAGGCCACCAATCGTGGCGCACATACCAACGATAATTAGCGCCAATAGAAGATACAAGGTAAAGGCTAGAACTCCTTGATTGTTTCTAAAAAGAGCAAGAAGGAAATCATAGAATTCATACTGTGAAAGATAACTGACAACTGTTTGATTCATAAATGTGGACCTTATTTTGTTTCTTTTTTATGAGACTGCTGGAAGGATTTAACCCAATCTAAATCACCCTTTTTCCAGCAATAAGCAATGCCTTCAATCAAGACAGAAATGAAACTTAAGAAAATGATCAAGGCATAGCCACCTTGTCCCATATCATTAAGTTCTCTAAAAATTGAAGCGACAGGAAACATGAGAACCGATTCCACATCGAAAATAATAAAAATTAAACCGACCACATAAAAACGAACGTTAAACATAGACCAGGCAGAACCAACTGGTAGCTCACCACATTCATAGGGTGTCGATTTTAGATGCGAAGGCTTTTTAGGTGCCAAGACTACTGAAAGGTAATGTCCGCCAAAAAATAGCAAAACTGCTAATCCCATAAAAATAACAACAGGCATTAAGCCATCGAACTGTGCTGGTATCATGGAAATCTCCACTGCAATACAATCATAAGAAAAAGTAGTTTTAAGATACAAAAGATGTTGAAAATAGGAAAGATGTTATTTCATCTGCTTGGATGTAAACTCCTAAAATAGAAGTTGGAAAAACAAACTTTTTTAATCGGATTTTAACGATATGTTATTTAGTGGCATTCATAGCAAACTCAAATATTGGAACGATCACCAACAACTTCTTCAACTGAAGGGGATTTCCCCCAATCAGTGGTGCCTTTTAGCAGCAAGTTATTTTAGTGATCAAATCTTTTCAACCTCCCATGTTCTTATTTGTTCAGATCAAGACGAAGCCGAGGAAGTTTATGAAGCGTTGAAGCATTTAAAGACCGTCTTTTTTTACCCAGGGCACAATCATTCTTTGTATAGCAGCATCTTAACATCTGAAAGTTCACTTTTGGCACGTTGGTCAGTCCTTCAAAGATTAGTGCAAGGTGAAAAGATAATCGTGGTCACTACGTGGGAAGCAGCTCTCATGCTGGGTCCAGATCCCGTCTTTTTCAAAGAAAAGTCTTTTACCTTTAAAAAAGACGATATTATTTCCCCCCTTGATCTTGCGAGCCGTTTAACTGAAATGGGTTATTTCCCTGCCTCAACTATTGAGGAGCCTGGAACATTTTCTAAGCGCGGAGAAATTTTTGATATTTATCCCGTTGCTCATCCTCCGGTAAGGCTCCATTATTTTGACGATTTAATTGAAGAGATATTTGGTATTGATTTGCAAACTCAAAAAACTGATCGTGAAAAATCTTTTCAAGAGGTTTGTTTAGTACCAGGCCCAGGATATTTATCTAAAGATCCCTTTGCCACAAACCTTCGGTCGAAACTTCCTCAACCCCAACCGCGCTTCAAAAACAGATATGAAATCAGGAAACAAGTTTTCCAAAAAATGAGCGAAGGCCAACTTTTTGATAATTATCCATTATTTATTCCACTTTTTTTTGAACAACCTTACACCTTAATTGATTACCTACACTCTGATGCCAAACTTACTTTCTTTAATGCCGATAATGGCCAAAAAAACTTCGATCTTTTTCTAGATCAACAGATTGATGATTATGCAGCTCTTCAAAGTGATGTTGAAAGTTCTTCCATTATTCCCGCGCCCGATTCTTTCTATCACAAAGAATTTAAAAACATCTCGCTCAAAACATTACATGTAGATCAACTTGATATTACCTTAGACCTGGACCAAAACCTAGATCGTGAATTACATTTAAACCTCGAAAAATTAAAAACCCATTTGCAAATAAAACTTCAGCGTGCTGGTGAAAACCCTGAAAATAAATTTGAATACATAAAAGGCAGCCTGAAAGTTTTAAAAAATGAACTTAAAAGCTATGGGCACCTGATCGTCACATATAAATCAGAGAACGCTCGCCAAGAATTAAGTTACCTTTTGGAAGAAAATGGGCTTAACGCCATCGGTGACAGATTGCATTTTGTTTTTGGCAAGCTGGATGAAGGTTTTTATTATAAAAACGAGAATACTTTCGTTTTATCAGAAAGTGATTTTTTTGCGATTAAAAAGAAGAAAACTAAACAGGTATCTTCAAGCAATAAAGATTTATTTGCGGAACAGCTCGCAACCCTCAAAATTAATGATTATGTAATTCACAGGGATTATGGAGTCGGAATATATAAGGGTCTTGAAACAATTCAGGCCATGGACCAACAAAACGATTATCTCGTTATCCTCTATGAAGATAACGATAAAGTTTATGTACCTGTTTATAAATTAAATCTGGTTCAAAAGCATGCAGATTCTTCTTCTGGGCTAAAAGTAGCTTCACTTAAATCGAAAAAATTTAGCGAACTTAAGGCCAAGGCACGCAACTCAGTCAAGAAACTAGCATTTGATTTAATTAGACTACAGGCTGAAAGAAAACTAGGAGGAGGATTTCCTTATTCACCTCCAGATCATCTGTTTAAAGAGTTTGAACTATCTTTCGCCTTTGAAGAAACTCCTGATCAATCAAAAGCTATAAATGACGTAATAGAGGATATGCAGCAACAATTCCCTATGGATCGCCTTGTTTGCGGAGATGTGGGATTTGGCAAAACAGAAGTTGCGATGAGGGCCGCAATGAAAGCTGTTTTAGATAAAAAACAAGTTGTCATTTTAGTTCCAACGACAGTCTTGGCACTTCAGCATTACCATTCATTTACCAAGAGGTTTGAAAATTTTCCCGTTATCGTGGATTTTATTTCACGCTTTAAAACACCTAAAGAAAAATTACAAACCGTTCAAAAGGTTAAAGAAGGCAAGATTGATATTTTAATCGGAACACATGCAGTTCTCTCAGACAAATTGGAATATCATGATCTTGGACTTTTAATCATTGATGAAGAGCATCGATTTGGTGTGGGCCACAAAGAAAAATTGAAAGTTCTGAAAACTGGAATAGACGTGCTGACCATGACTGCAACACCTATTCCAAGAACCCTTCAGCTCTCATTTCTTGGTATCAGGGATTTATCTCTAATTCAGACTGCCCCACCAAGACGACAAGCAATTAAAACCTATATTATTAAAGAAGATGATCTCACTTTAAAGGCTGCTATTGAGAAGGAATTATCCAGAGGTGGGCAGGTTTATTATGTTCACAATAGAGTCCATGACATTGAAGAACATGAGCTCTACTTAAAAAAGCTGGTTCCGAAAGCAAGAGTTAGCGTTACTCATGGCCAGATGAACGAGCGCGAATTAGAAAAACGTATTAATGATTTTTATGATCATAAATCTGATATTTTACTCGCAACAACTATAATTGAATCTGGGCTTGATATTCCTAATGCCAACACGATGATTATTGATCGTGCCGACACTTATGGGTTAGCACAACTGCATCAGTTGCGAGGAAGAATTGGTCGATCAGATCGTAAGGCCTATGCATACTTTATGGTTCCTGAAAATCGTTTGTTAAGTGAGTCATCCCAAAGAAGACTTCAGGCCTTGCAAACTTATGCGGAAATGGGCGGCGGTTTTTCATTGGCATCTTCCGACATGGAAATTCGTGGAGCGGGCGATATTTTAGGTGCAGAACAGTCAGGACATATCGAAGGAATTGGTCTCGAGTTTTATATGGACCTTTTACAAGATGCTGTTCATGAAATTAGAGGGGAAAGAAAAGTATCAGCTAAAAACATTGAAATCCAAGCACCATTCTCGGCCTATATTCCAGATGCCTATATTTCCGATCATGCGCTTCGCTTAAAATACTACAAGAGGCTTTCAAATTGTAATGATATGAATCGCCTAGATGACATCGTAACGGAAATGAATGATGCCTTTGGTATTACTCCGCGCGAACTCGAAGCACTTTATTCCATTCTCCGCACCCGGATATATTTTCAAACTTTGGGCCTCAGATTGGTTAAAGTTTCCTCAACGCAGATCATCTTGTTTTTTGATCAAGAAATACTTAACCATAACACTCAACTAAGAGATAAAATGCTGAGTTTTTTCATGAACAAGCCCAAATTATATAAGTTAAACCCAGACTCATCAGTTTCCTGCTTCTTTAAGGAATCAGTGAGTCATCATATGCTGCTAGATTTTGCGAAACATATTGCAGCACAAATCGGTGCATGTTAATGTTTTTATTAGATTCGATTTTCAAACCAGGGATGTGTATGAATAAACTTTTAATCGTAGTTTTCACGGCTTTTATTGCCCTTCCAGCATTTGCTCAAAAAGAAATTGTTGCAACTGTTAATGGACGCAACATTACTAAAAAACAATTTGAAGAATATCACCTTCAAAACTTAAAATTTGTTGGTCAAAGAAAAATTACCAAAGAAATTTCTCTTCAAGATTTAATTAATCGTGAACTCGGAATTCAAAAAGCTAAAAAAACAGGATTAGATAAAGATCCTGTTGTCGTTGCCAAGCAAGAAGACATCCTTTTTCACGCACAAATCTCTAAAGATCTCGAAAATGAATTTAAAAAAATTGTCGTTTCAGATGATGATGTAAAAGCATATTACGAGGGTAATAAAGAATATCGCACGGCCCATATACTATATCGTCTAAGAGCAGAGCCAACACCGGATGAAGTTAAGGCTTCATACGAACAGAGTGTTGCAATTTATTCACAACTTCAAAAAAACCCTGAAGATTTTGCCAAAATGGCCAATAAATATTCGCAAACTTCTGCCGCACCAATTGGTGGTGACCTTGGTTTCCAACCTCCAACTCGCCTTGCTCCTGAATACTATGAAGCCATAAAAAATCAAAAAGTTGGCTTTATTACTAAGCCAGTTAGAAGCCAAATGGGTTATCACATTATTAAGGTGCTTGGTGTTAAAACTATCGATCAAATTGACAAAAACTTGTACAAGAAAATCATTTACGATACAAAAAGAGACGCCATTATTGCAGATTATTTCAAAAATCTTGCCAAGGGCGCGGCCATTAAGACGAACCTTTAAAATTGATGTTTAGTGAAAAAATTATTTTTATTTCTAATCATAAGCTCCGTTTTTCAAAACGGAGCTTATGCTCAGGAAAAACTTCTCGATAAGCTAGTCGCTGTTATCAATACCCGCATTGTGTCCCTGTCTGAAATTAAGCGAATGGAAGATACTCTACCTGCAAGGCAAGAAGTTTCACCCATGGTGTACAACGAGTCCAAGTACACTCATAAACAACTACTCAACATCATTATAAGATCATTCATTATTCGTGAGAAGATCAATGCCCAAGGTTATGTTATCAATGATGATGCAGTAGAATCACGAATTAAAATGACTGAAGAGCGTTTAGGGCTAAAGAGGGCAGATCTTTTAAATTTTCTTAAAAGTAAAAATCTTACCTACGAAGAATATTTTGAAATTATTCGAGAAACGATGGAATACAACGTATTTGCATCAAAAATTATTGCACCATTAATATCAGTTACGGAACAAGAAATTAAAAACGAATACTATAAGCGAAACACTTCCAATAATGCTTTATCTTTTAAATACAATTTAGTTGATTTTTATGTCAAAGAATCTACTTTGGTAGATAAAAATGAAGCGAGATTTTTGGCTGTTTTAAAAGATTATCAACTCACAGGAAAGCTTCCTGAAGAGTATCGAGAACTTGAAACCAATAATCTTGAAAATTTAAACGAAGATGCCCTTTCAAAAGAACTAGGTGCTATTTTAAAAACAACTTCAGAGGGTTCTTTTTCTAAAGCTTCTACTATAAATGGGTACATGCATGTTTTTTACGTCCAGAAAAAAGACCTTGTTGAATCTCAGGATTTTGTAAAATTTAAAGAACAAATCCAAAATGACATTTTTATGTCTAAGGGAAAATCAGTTACGAATAACTGGTTTGACCGAGAATATTCTAACTACTACATCAATAATTTATTATAAATAATGAAAATCTATGTCACACAAGGGCATCAAGAAGGGATCGGTTTAGAGGTCTTCTTAAAAACGTGTTTGTTTCTTAGTTCCCAAGAACTCAACTTATTAAATCTTTTAGCATACAAAAAAAGTGTAACAGAAACCCTCATTTCTATGCGCTTACCTTTTGCCTTGTATGCTGATCACATACAATTAAATCAATCAAAAATTCCAGTGACCTGGCTTGATAAAACCAATCATTCTCAAAGTTTTACTTCATTAGAATTAGGAATGCGCTTGGCCGAAAGTGGTGGGATTCTTTATACACTCCCGACTTCTAAAGACCAGTTTCCAGGGTTTTCAGGGCACACCGAATATTTCCGTCACTTCTACAGAAAACCAGAATTGGGAATGTTTTTTTCGTCTCCCACCATGCAAATGCTCCTCGTAACAGACCATGTTCCCATTAATGAGCTGGCAAAGGTCATAACGGAAAAAAGAATTTTAGATAGTCTCATTAATGCACATAAAGCTTTATTTGAATGGAATTGGCCGACTAAAAAATTTCTTGTTTCAGGTTTAAATCCCCACGCCGGGGAGGGTGGACTTATTGGGTCAGAAGATAAACGAGTAAGTTCAGTAGTTAAACATATCCAAGACAAATTTAATATTGAGATTGCGGGGCCATTTCCGGGTGATACAATGTTAAACGAAAGAAAATCAACCGAGGACGTTTTAGTTTATTTATTTCACGATCAAGGCCTGGGTCTATTTAAAGGACTTCAGGGATTTATCGGATCTAATATCACCCTCGGTTTACCATATCCACGGTTCAGTCCAGATCATGGAACTTCATTTCAACTTTTTGGAAAAAATGAAGCCGATTATCGCGGGTGCCAGTTTTCTCTCAACCAGGCAATCGTACAACTCAAGAGGCTGATTCATGGACAAAATTCGGGTCACAAAAGCCAAAGTACACAATCTTAAAAGTATTGATGTATCAATTCCACGGCATTCATTAACTGTTATTACGGGACCTTCTGGTTCCGGAAAATCTTCACTCGCTTTCGACACTATCTATGCTGAAGGCCAAAGAAGATACATGGAATCGCTTTCGAGTTATGCCAGGCAATTTATAGGGCAAATTGAGGCACCGGAAGTTGAAAGCATAACCGGACTTTCACCTGCAATTGCAATTGATCAGAAATCAACGACAAAAAATCCACGATCAACAGTTGGTACCATTACTGAAGTTTATGATTATTTAAGACTTCTTTATGCCAGACTAGGCGAAGCCCATTGTCCGGAGACTGGTGAAAAAGTTGCCAAACAATCCCCACAGCAAATTGTTCAGCAAATTTTAAAATTTAAAAACGGAACAAAACTACAACTTCTAGCACCTGTGATTAGAAACAAAAAAGGTGAGCATAAAGAAGAGCTTGGTAAGTTTTTAAGCATGGGTTTTTCAAAAATAAGATTAAATGGTGATATTTTAAATCTTGATGACCAAATAGTTATACAAAAAACAAAATTTAATAACATAGACATTGTAGTTGACCGTCTTGTCATGAAAGATGGAATTCAAACCAGGTTAACAGATTCAGTAGAACATGCTTTAAAGTTGTCGGATGGATACTTGGTTGTACTCGCTGACGACAAAGAGCATTTTTACAGCGAAAAAAATTACTCTTTCAAATCCGGAAAAAGTTATCCTGATCTTGAACCAAGGTTGTTCTCGTTTAATTCTCCGTTGGGGGCCTGTCCAATTTGTAACGGACTCGGTATTTCAAAAACCTTTGACCTCGACAGCCTTTTACTAGACGAAACAATGAGCCTAGAAGATGGCGCAATTCCCATTCTGAAAAAAAACTCTTTCTTAATGCAAATGGTAAGGTCAGTAGCCGCTGCTGAGAAAGTAGATATTGAGAAGCCTTTCAATAAACTCACGGAAAAGTTTCTGCAGCTTCTCTACTACGGAAACGGTGATAAAATTTATAATTATAAATTTGAATCGGAGAACTCGTCTTGGAATTTCAAGAAAGAGTTTCCTGGCATTATGGCCTGGCTAGAAAAAAAACATAAAGAATCTGAATCTGAAAAAACCAGGCTAGATCTTGAAGAATACATGATCATTAAAAAATGTCCCGGTTGCAAGGGAAAAAAATTAAATCCATTTGCACTAGCTGCGACTATTAATAATCAATCTATTATTGATGTCTGTGATCTCTCAATAAATGAAGCTGCTGATTTTTTTGAGAAACTCGAATTTTCTGGCAATCAGGCCATCATTGCCCAAAAAGTTCTTAAAGAAATTAAAGATCGCTTGAAGTTTCTTTTAAATGTTGGATTGAATTATTTGACCTTAAATCGCGATGCCATGTCTCTTTCTGGAGGAGAATCACAGCGGATTCGCCTCGCTACCCAAATTGGGTCAGCACTTTCAGGAGTCTTGTACGTATTAGACGAACCCAGCATTGGACTCCATCAGCGAGATAACGAAAAGCTTATCCAAACATTAATTAATCTTAGAGACATCGGAAATACTGTATTGGTTGTCGAACATGACGAAGAAACAATGCTTGCTTCAGATTATTTAATTGATATGGGTCCTCATGCTGGACTTCATGGTGGAGAGGTTGTTGCTGCAGGCACTCCTGAAGAAGTCATGAAAAATAAAAACTCTCTCACAGGTAAGTATCTTTCTGGTGTTAACAAGATCCATATTCCAAACGAGAGAAGAGAACTTACAAATAAAATAATATTAAACAAGGCCCGTGAGAACAATTTAAACGATGTTACGTTGCATCTTCCGCTTGGAGGACTCACTTGCATTACAGGGGTTTCTGGCTCTGGGAAGTCTACGCTGGTGCACAAGGTATTAATTCCTGCGGTTAAAAACTACCTTTCGCGTGGACGAAGGGGGAGTTCGGCCAATTACCAATCTGTTACAGGGGTAGATAAAATTCAAGGAGTCATTGAGCTAGATCAATCTCCTATCGGAAGGACTCCACATTCAAATCCTGCCACTTATACTGGGCTTTTTGACGACATCCGAAATATTTATTCAATGACTAATGAATCTAAAATCCGCGGGTATAAACCTGGCCGATTTTCATTCAATGTAAAGGGTGGTCGATGTGAAAGCTGTGAGGGCAATGGACTTCTGAAAATTGAAATGCATTTTCTACCAGATGTTTATGTTACCTGCTCCGAGTGTGGTGGTTCACGTTATAATAATGAAACGTTATCAATTCTTTATCGCGGTAAAAATATCGCGGATGTTTTAGCGATGAGTATTGAAGAAGCAGCTCCTTTTTTTGAAAATCATCCCAAGGTTAATCGTGCCCTTAGAGTTATGAATGAAGTTGGTTTGGGTTATATTAAACTTGGCCAGCCTGCAACCACCTTGTCGGGTGGTGAAGCGCAGAGATTAAAACTTTCTCGCGAGCTTGCGAAATCAACGAAAGGTTCCACGCTTTATGTTTTGGATGAGCCTACAACAGGTCTTCACTTTGAAGATATTAACATCTTACTCAAATCACTTAATAAACTCGTTGATCAAGGCCATTCACTTTTAATTATCGAGCACAATCTTGACGTGATTAAAACTGCCGACTGGGTAATTGATCTGGGACCGGATGGTGGAAAATTTGGTGGACAGATAATTGCGGAAGGTACACCGGAGACCGTGGCCAAGATCAAAGGCTCTTACACAGGTCATTACTTAGCAAAGGCACTGAAACCGAAATAATCCATAAAAAAAGCCCTCTTGCGAGGGCTTTCTATTTCTAGATTTTAAAGTCTAAAATTATGCAGCAAATTTCTGAAGGATAAGGAATGCAATACCAAATCCGAAAAGAACTAGAGACTCGATTAATGCAAGTGCAAGAATCATTGGAGTCTGAAGTTTATCAGCAGCAGCTGGGTTACGAGCAATACCTTCAAGAGCTACAGAAGCAGCTTTACCTTGAGCGTATGTTCCACCAATAACAGCTGAAGCGAAGGCAATCGCAGCTGAAAGAACTACCCATGAATTTACTGCCATTACACCTGTGTTTTCCATTTTATTTTCCTTTGTGAAAAAATTTGATCTTGTTAGTGGTGTGCCTCGTGCTCATCATGATCGTGATGCGCAGTCGCCATACCAATATAGATCATTGTTAAAAGAGTAAATACGAACGCTTGAAGAAAACCAACAAAAATTCCCATAGCGTAGAAGGGAATTGGAACGATATAAGGAACAAGTTCCGAAAAAATTCCCAAAATCAAATGATCCCCATCCATGTTCCCACGTAAACGCAGGGCAAGTGAAATAGGTCTAACTGAGATAGAAATGATTTCAATAGGGAAAATAAGGATCGCAAGAGCAGGCATAGGCCCAGCAAAATGCTTCATATAATTAACAAATCCTACAGCTCTGATACCTTGGAAGTTAAAATAAATAAATGTGAATATCCCAAGTGCCAAAGTTGTATTCAAGTTTTGGTTTGGTGACATTGAACCAGGAAAAACACCCATTACGTTAGTAATTAAAATGAAGCAAAAGACAAAAATTACATACGGGAAATATCGCTTAGTACTTTCTTCACCCATTACTGATCTGGCAGTGTTCATCATCATTTGAGCTAACGATTCTACAATATTTCTAACCGAGATACCTTTATCAGGAATAACAACGTTCGCTACGGTTGATACTTTGGCGCGATAATAGATTCCAATTGCTAGAAATACTAATGAACCAAAAGTTAACGCTATTGTATGAGCTGGAATATGAAAAACATGTGAAGCGTTGGTAAAAAAGTTATACCCACCGCTTGCCCATAAAGAGCTACTGAAAAATAGAACTAATAAACCTAATAGTTTCATGTTTATCCTGAGAATTTTTAATAGTTGTTTTTAATACTAACGACTTGAATTATCAATTGGAAAATCATTAACACGAGGAGTTTTGGAATTAAATTTACGTTATAAAAGTAGACTCCAAGTACAATAGTAACAAGGAGCGCCATTTTAAAAACAATAAGTAATAACGCTTTTCTAAGCGCGTCTTTCGCATCTTTTTCGCTAAGAGTCATAGATTGCGTTGCCGCATATATCATTTTAACCATGGTGGTATGGTTTAAGACCAATATGGCGAGAGAAACAATCAGGGCGAGTGTATCCCTGGTTAAGCCATTACCAAGCCAAATAGATGTCAGAATATTAAGGGAAGAGAAGAGATAAAATTTCTTAGTTATTTTTTTTTCCATGAGACCTGTATCATTTTAATTAATATTACACACACAGCCAAAATTAGAATCACCTGGGCCCAACCTTGAGTTATATATCCAAGCTTAACTAATTGCTGAAATGCGAAAAATATTCCAAGTATAGTTGATGGAAGACCTAGTGCGAGCGCCAGTGCTTTTTGCCAGCTATTCATTTGAAACCATTTCGTTATTTCTCATAAGATAAATAAACTACCGCTTTCTGGCAACTCTTCGAGCATATAAAGACTTAAGTCTAGCACGTAATACGTCTGGATTTGGGTAAGTCGGAAGCAAGGAATAATAAATATTATAAGCTTCTTTAAGTTTCTCATTTGATTCATAAGCATTTGCTATAAGAAATTTTACTTTTGTGATTTGTTCTTTTCGACGTTCTCTTTTTAAATACTCAAGCCAATACTCGACAGCTTTGTCCCAGTTTTTATTATAAAACTCTATTAGACCCATCTGGTTATACGCTTCAACATAGTAGGGATTTGTAGGCTGACTTATGATCTGGTTAAAAATTTCACGGGCCTTGTTGTATTTAGCCATTTCAAAATATGATTCGCCGACACGAAGAAAGTAGTAATCATAATTTTTAAGTCTTGGTTTCACGTTCATCAAGATCATATATGCCCGTATGGCCTCGATAAAGTTTTTAGAGAAACTAAAATTAATATCTGCAATTTTTTCAAGGGACTTAACTTGCCAGAGAGGATCATCAACATTTTCAACGATAAATTGGTAGTACTTAAGAGCCTTTACCTGCTCATCCATATAAAGATAATAAATTTCAGCTAATTGATAATTGATCTTTGTTTTTATTATTTTGGATGGATTTTTTTTAAGAACCCGCTCATAAAGCTCAACGGCTTTAGGAAATTTTTGCTGATCAACATATTTTTGGGCGGAGAGAATGTCTTGATTGAGTCCTGAGGTAAAGTCACATGAACTTAACCCCAGGATTATCATAATAAAAAATAATTTACTGAACAGGTGGTGTTTCAGAAGGCTCACCTTCATTGGTCTCTTCATCTGGATCAATGATTTTCTCAATTGCGATAACTTTTTCATCAGGCTTAACATTAATTAGGCGAACACCCTGAGTGTTACGTCCAAGAAGTGAAATTCCAGAAATTTTCGTTCTGATAACCTGACCTTTATCCGTAATAATCATGAGGTCATCTTTATCAGTAACTGGAAGAATACACATAATCTCACCTGTTTTTTCAGTGAGCTTCATAGCAAGAATACCTTTACCGCCTCGTGACTGTTTACGGTATTCATCAGCAGAAGAACGCTTACCATAACCACGAGAAGTAACTGTAAGAATTTCAGATTTATCATCAATCACTTCCATACCGATTACAACTTCATCATCAGTAAGGCTCATACCTTTTACACCCTGAGATACACGGCCTTGTGGACGACAATCATCTTCAAAGAATCTTATTGATTTACCACCAGAAGATGCAAGAAGAACGTCTTTCTTACCATCAGTGATCCTGACCGAAAGAACAGAGTCCCCATCAACTATTTTAATCGCCTTCAATCCATTCTGACGCATATTTTTATATTCAGAGAGTTCAGATTTTTTCACTATTCCGTGCTTAGTTGCAAAAATCAAAAAGTGACCTTCAGTTTCTTTGGGAACTGTAATAATCTCTTGCACTTTTTCATCAGCAGGAACGTTAATGATATTTACAACATTTCTACCTTTGGCCGTTCTTAGACCTTCAGGAATCTGATAAACCTTAATCGAGAAAACAGTTCCCTTATCAGTGAAAATCATCAATGTATCGTGTGTATCTGCAGTGAAAATAGATGTGTAGAAATCGTCATCTAGATCAGCGCCTTTAACACCTTTGCCGCCACGTTTTTGTGAACGGAAAGTGTCCATCGCCATACGCTTCAAGTAACCTTTCTGCGTAATAGTAACAATAACTTCTTCATTTTTAATCAAGTCTTCCATCTGAATTTCATCTGCTTGAGCTATGATTTCAGTTCTACGCTCATCACCGTAGTTTTCGCGAATTTCTGTGAATTCACCCTGGATGATAGCCTTAATTTCTTCTTCAGAGCCTAAGATGCTTTCCAAACGGTGGATTTCTTTCATGATCAATTCGTAATCAGCAATAATCTTATCTCTTTCAAGACCAGTTAAACGCTGGAGGCGCATGTCCAAGATTGCCTGAGCTTGAATCGTTGAAAGCGCATAAGCACTCATCAACTTTTCTTTTGCTTGAGCAGGACCTTCAGATTTCTTAATCATTTCAACAATTGCATCGATATTCTCAACAGCAACTTTTAGACCTTCTAAGATGTGAGCACGCTCTTTAGCTTTCTTTAATTCATAAGTCGTACGACGAATAATAATTTCACGACGGTGTTCAATGAAACACTCAAGCTGTTGCTTAAGGTCAAAAACTCTCGGCTGACCGTTATAAATCGAAAGGAAAATAATCCCGAACGAAACTTGCATCTGAGTTTGTTTAAATAAACGATTCAGAATAACAGAACCTTGTTCACCGCGCTTAACATCAATAACAACACGAATACCTTCACGAGAAGATTCGTCTCGAATATCTGAAATACCTTCGATAGCCTTTTCAGTTACAAGTTCAGCGATTTTTTCAATCAAACGAGCTTTATTCACCTGGTAAGGAAGCTCAGTAATAATTATTTTTTCACGATCGTTTTTACCTACTTCAATGTCCGCTTTTGCACGAACTTGAATGACACCTTTACCAGTGTGATAAGCAGATTGAATTCCTGCCGTTCCAATAATAGAACCAGAAGTAGGGAAGTCAGGACCAGGAATTATTTTTATCAATTCATGAACAGTAATTAATGGGTTTGCAAGAACGGCTAATAAACCGTTCATCACTTCCGTTAAGTTGTGAGGCGGAATATTAGTCGCCATACCTACGGCAATACCAGCAGAACCGTTAATTAAAAGATTTGGAATTTTAGTTGGAAGAACAGTTGGCTCTTGTAATGAACCATCATAGTTGTCCTGCCAGTCGACAGTTTCTTTATCAATATCACCCATCATATCATTGGTGAGTTTCTCCATACGAACTTCTGTATATCGCATAGCCGCAGCGTTATCTCCATCAATCGAACCGAAGTTCCCTTGACCGTCGATAATTGGGTATCTCATAGAAAAATCTTGAGCAAGTCGAACCATCGCTCCGTAAACAGCAGAGTCACCATGTGGGTGATACTTACCGATAACGTCACCAACAACACGTGCTGATTTTAAATAAGGACGGTTGTGATAGTTGTTAAGCATATGCATCGCAAATAATACACGTCTGTGCACGGGTTTAAATCCGTCTCGAACGTCAGGAAGTGCGCGGCCCACAATAACCGACATGGCATAATCCAAATAACAGCTCTTCATCTCGTCTTGAATTAAAAGAGGAGTGATATTTCCGTGATTGTGATTAGCATTGTTGTTTTCATCGCTCATAAATCTGATCCTTCAAATTAAATATCGAGGTTTCTCACGTTCAAGGCATTTGTTTCCACAAATAATCTTCGTGGCTCAACCTGATCACCCATTAACACCGAAAACACTTGGTCAGCATCGATTGTATCTTCAATCTTAACCTGTAAAAGTGTGCGGTTTTTAGGATCCATCGTGGTCTCCCAAAGTTGCTCAGGGTTCATCTCTCCTAATCCTTTATAACGTTGGATATAGGCACCTTGTCGTCCGTCTTCAGAAACAAATTTTGCAAAAGCATGTAGCCCCTCATGTGACGAGGAGTCGCTTTGATCTTTTAGTTTAAATGTAGAAGTCAGATATTTCTTAATACCTTCATATTGGTTCACGAGACTTGCAAACTCTACCGAATCAGCAAACTGAGTTCCGATACGAAAATTCTTAGATTTTAATGCTGATACAACCTGTACACGCACTTGGTAACCAAGATTTTTCAGATCATCTTCAACTTTTAAATCATATTTTTTAAGAGATACGTGATCATGTGAATTAAGTTTTCCACTGATCATTTGAATAAATGCTTCAAGCTTGGTTTTGTCTTTCATCATATCGGCTTTCAGAGTTGCGTCTTCTACCAATGTTTTCAAAAAGAGAGCGTCGTAGTGACGATCATAAGAATTCAGAGACTCGTTGTAATTTCTGAACTTATTCACAAGAGTTTTCACTGTTTCCACATCAATAACAGTCCCATCGATTTCAATCGTTGTGTCAGTTAAAGCCGAAGAAACTAGATAAGACTCAAGTTCTCCACCATCTTTGAGGTATTTTTCGTGTTTGCCTTTCTTGTATCGGAAAAGAGGGGGCTGAGCGATGTACAAATGTCCGCGCTCAACAATCTCTGGCAAGTGACGATAGAAAAGTGTCAGAAGTAGAGTACGAATGTGCGATCCATCTACGTCTGCATCGGTCATGATCACGATTTTATAGTAACGTAGTCGAGACACATCAAAAGAATCTTTCCCGATACTTGTTCCTAAGGCCTGTACAAGCATCTTGATTTCATCGTTCGACAACATTTTGTCATAACGAGCTTTTTCAACGTTTAGAATTTTACCTTTAAGCGGTAAAACCGCTTGAGTTCGACGGTCTCGCCCTTGCTTAGCGGATCCACCTGCTGAGTCACCCTCAACAATGTAGATTTCGCAAAACTCAGGATCTTTTTCCTGACAGTCGGCCATCTTCCCTGGAAGACCAGAGAAATCGAGAACCGATTTACGACGGGTAAGTTCACGTGCTTTACGAGCAGCTTCTCTCGCAGCAGCAGCATCGATTGATTTTTTAAGAATCGCTTTACCGACATTTGGATTTTCTTCCAGGTAAATTTTGAACTTATCCCCAAGAAGTGAGTTAACAATCCCCTCAACTTCAGAGTTACCAAGTTTTGACTTAGTTTGACCCTCAAATTGTGGATTCGTAAGTTTAACTGAAATAATGGCAGTTAAACCTTCACGCATATCATCGCCCGTAAGCGTGATTTTGATATTTTTAAGAATGTTATTATCTTTCGCATAGTTATTTAAAACTCGAGTCAAAGCAGTCTTAAATCCAGAAACATGCACTCCACCTTCCGGCGTGTTGATGTTGTTTGCGTAAGAAGTTAAAACTTCTGAATAACCATCAGTCCACTGCATCGCTACTTCAATTTCATAGTTATCGCGTGACTGGAAAATATAAATTGGTTCTTTGTGAATAGCAGTTTTAGCGCGGTTTAAATAAAGCGCAAATTCAGCTAATCCACCCTCGTAGTGAAAAATTTCTTCTTTGTCATTACGTTCATCTTTCATCACGATTCTAAGGCCCTTGTTAAGGAAGGCCATTTCGCGGAATCGGTTTGCCAACGTATCGTAGTTATATTCGTGGACTTCAAAAATTTCGTTATCAGATTTGAAGGTTACAGAAGTTCCTGTGTCTTTTGGATCACAATCACCAATAACTTTTAAAGGTTCTTTAGCCGCACCATGAGCAAACTCAAGGCGGTGCAATTTACCATGTTTTTTAATTTCAATTCGAACCCATTTAGAAAGTGCATTCACAACGGAAGCACCCACACCATGGAGACCGCCGGAAACTTTATAAGCTCCGCCTTCTTCGTTAAACTTTCCACCAGCATGGAGTTTGGTATAAACGATTTCTGCTGCTGAGACGCCTTCGCCTGGCACCATATCGGTTGGAATACCGCGGCCATTATCAACAACCGTTACAGAGTTATCAACATGAATAACAACTTTGATTTCGGTACAATATCCAGCTAAAGCTTCATCAACGGCGTTATCTACGATTTCATAGACACAGTGGTGAAATCCACGAAAACTAGTATCACCGATATACATACCGGGACGTTTTCGTACTGCTTCTAAACCTTCTAAGATTTTGATTTGGTCAGCGTTGTACTCTGTAGTGACTCTAGAGATAGAATCAGGAGCTTGATTCATTCAGAATCTCCTATTCGTGGTTAATGAGCGTTCCATGTTCAATTAAAAACTTCTTTGAATTAGGTATTTTTTCTAACTCTTTTCCAAAATTCTCATTGGCAGTTGTAATCAATACTTGAAAGCTTTTTGTTTCCAAATATTGGATCAAATTTTTCCATCTCTGGCTATCCAATTCGCCAGAAACGTCGTCAATAAGTACAATAGGATAAGAGGTAAATTTATACCTAAAAAGCTCAATATAGGCAAATATAAGGCTCAGAAAAGCCATTTTTTGCTGACCTAAAGAACAGAATTCAAACGCATTGAGTCCATCAAAGCTAAAAATGAAGTCATCACGGTGAATTCCCACTTGAGTAATATGAGTTTTAATATCATTCGCTTCCTGGTGACGATAGAAGTCAAATATCTTTTTTGCATCCCAATGAACAAACATACTGTCTAAATCAAGTTGTAAGCGGTGTTCTTCTGAAAATATCGCCTTAAAAGTCGGAGTTATGTGTTGATTGAGTTCTTGTAAAAATTCGTAACGTTTTTGAGTTAAATAACTTGAATATTCTGCTACCTGTTCATCAATCGCTCTTAGTTGCGTGGGGGCATTTTTTCCGCCAATACCCAGCACAGAATTCCTGAATTTTATGGCCTTTTGAAAACGTCCAAGAACTTGTTTAAATTCTTTGTTTATGAGAGATAAATGGGAGTCAAACCACTGTCTCCGAAAGGTGGAACTAGTATGAAATAAGTACGAATCAAAAGGATTTATAAAAACAGATGTAGAAATAGTTTTTGATTTTTCAAAAGCATTATTCAAATAACGCTCTTCTAATCCATCTGTCATCCTGAGTGAATAGGAAACCTGCTTATCCTGATTTTCAAACACTGACTGAAGAATCATTTCAGGACTTCCACCCTCAATGTTAATCATTTGTGAATAACTAGTATTTTTACGAAAAGATTTCTTATTTGTTAAAAGGTACACGGCTTCTAAAAGATTGGTTTTGCCGTTTCCATTTTGACCAAAGATGCAATTAATTCCAGGAGAAAAATCAAAAATGTCTTTCTTGAGGTTTCTGAAGTTTTGGGCCTGTAATTTTTTAACTTTCCAACAATCCATCCACTATTAGAGTTTAAGCGGCATAATTATGCCTAAAAACTCAGGAAGGTCATCAGCTTTTATAACTACTGGGCTCAATTCATTATTAAACTCAAAAGTCACATCCGTTTCATTTAAAACTGAAAGACTCTCAATCAAATATTTCGCATTAAATCCAATTTCAGTTGCTTTACCTTCATAGACAATAGGAAGTGTTTCATTTGCCTGACCTAAAGCTGGATGGTTAGTGGAGATAGTAAGTTGTCCAGGGGCAATATTTAACTTAATCCCATTTGTCTTCTCGTTAGAAAGGATCTTCACACGTTTAACTGCATTTAAAATTGAATTACGATCAATATGAAAGCGGTTAGTTGTTTTTGAGGGAATTACAGTTTGATATTTTGGGTATTCACGAGCAATAAGTCGAATTGAAAGATAGTACTCATTTCGTGCATTAACGAACATAAATGAATCGTCTAATGAGATTGAGACATCATCCTCTGGATAAGTATCAGCAATTTTTTTAAGCTCGTTTATTCCCTTACGAGGAATAATTACGCCATCAACTAAAAACTTATTTTCTCCGATGAATTCATGGGTGTCTAAAAGTGCAAGTCTATGTCCATCAATTGCAACAGATCTTAATTTTGAATCGTTTAACTGCAGATAAATACCATTTAAGTACAATCTCGTTTCATCGGTAGAAATGGCATGTTGAGTTTTATTGATTATATGTGAAATCTGTTTTGTTTTTAAACGGAATTCAGAGCTTTGATTTTGGAAATTTAATTGAGGGAACTCATCTGCACTTGTAATGAGAAGTGAATAATTAATACTTTTACAATTTAAATTTAAAAGATTGTTGTTATCAACATTCAATAACAGTTCTTCGTTTGGTAGTTCTCTCAAGATATCAGAAATATTCTTGCTGTTTATACAGAAGCTTCCTTCTTTTTCTATTTTTGCCTTTAAAATTATTTTTGCTGATACTTCTAAATCAGTAGCAATCAATTCTAAATTCTGACCTTGTGATCTGATTAGGCAGTTCGTAAGTATCGGTCGTGAGTTTTTCTTATCAACTACTGATAGTACTTTATTGATTGCATCACGTAGAACATTTGTCTGTATCGACAGTTTCATTTTTAATCCTTAGAAGCGGTCTTAAGGTTTTAACTTCTAGAGTTCGTTTTATCAAGTCTCAGGATTGTTCCCCATTTCTCTCCTCTCTTATTATATTCTTTATATTTCTTAATACTAATAAGCGCGGACAGTGTGGACCATATTCAAGTGATGTAATAATTTAGGGTGTTTAGGGTTCATTTTTGCTTATTTTATCCACTTGCCCTTATTTTTCTCATAATTTAACGTTCGTATATCTATTAAAAATATTGGGTTTCCTGTTCGTTATCCACATGAAAAATAAATTCTTTTTGAACGGTGCCTTGAGTCACTAATTTTTTGATTAATAACCCATCTTGTTATCCAGTTTTGGCCAACATTTCCTCCACATTGTTGATAACTTTAATGTGGATTTGAACTTTTCAACATTTTGTTGTGTTGAATTGTTCATGCACGCAAATTTGTAAATGAATAATTAAGAATACTCACCAGTATCAGCAATTCTGATATTAGTGAGTACTCTTAGATATGGATGAAAATTAGAGAAATTGTATTTAGAGCTGTTTTTCGATATCTAAAACATGTTGTGCAAGTAGTGAATCTGCTTTTATCCGGTCTCGAACAGTATTAATTGCATGAAGAACCGTCGAATGGTCGCGACCACCGAAGTATTGCCCATTCTCTTTTAAAGTAGGTTTTATGAGCTTATTAATAAGATACATAGACACCTGACGAGGCAGTGCTACTTCCTTAGTCTTTGCCTTTCCACGAAGGTCACCAAGGGGTATTTTGAAATGATTACAAACTGTTTTAGTAATTGTCTCAATAGTTATGAGTTTTTGGTTTTCTAGCTCTTCGTTTAGATTCAGATGCTCTTTTGCTACTTCAAGGTCGATATCAATTTTAAGTATTGATGTCACTGCACCAAGTTTTATTAAACAACCCTCTAATTCACGAATATTACTTTTCACACATTTAGCAATCAGATTAACAACATCATCACTTAGGTAGATGTCTTTTTCCACTGCTTTTTTCTTAAGAATAGCGATACGAGTTTCAAGGTCAGGTTGCTGTACTTCAACTGGCAAAGCTGAAGAAAGCCTGGTTCTTATCCTGTCTTCAATTCCATCAATTTCTTTAGGTGGTTTATCAGAGGTAAAAACTAATTGTTTTCCTCTTTCTATGAGTTCATTAAAAATATGAAAAAATTGGTCTTGTGTTCCTGTTCGATTCTTTAATTCATGAATATCGTCAATAATTAAGAGATCAGTCTTTTCCACGTACTTTTGCCTAAATTCTGGAAATTTTTGACTCTGCATGGCCTGGATCATCTCATTCATAAACTTATTAGCTGAAGTAATTGAAATTCGCATGGCCGGATTGTTGTTTTGCACACAATTGGCAATTGCATGAATTAAATGAGTTTTTCCTAAGCCAGAATTTCCGTACACGTATAGAGCTGGATAGGTTTTACCTGGATCTTTAGCAACTGCCATAGCAAGAGCATGAGCTATATTGTTAGAAGGACCTATAATAAAATTTGCAAAAGTTTTTTGGATATCTATTTGGGAAGAAGAGGGTGAGGACATGTGTTCTATAACACGTGAATCTACCGCTTTTAATAAATCATCTTTAGTATGGGCGAGGTCTTGAATGAAAAAAGTATTACTTTTTGGCGCTTCTGGCTTTTTGTCAGCTTTCAAAGTATTTAAAATATTCTCGTCATTTGAACTCATTGAAGGTGTAGTTCCTAGGACTTGGACGTTTAATTCATACTCTTTTCCAAGAATTTCCATCAGAGCTTGTTTAATTGTCTCAATATAGTGAGTTTCAATCATTTTTTTAATAAAGCTTGTTGTTACTACGAATTCTACAACGTCTTTATTAACGGCTGATACCGTAAATGTATTTGAAAAGTATGCATGGAACTTATTAGGGTTAATAAGTGTCTTTATATGTTCTAATAGTGCTTCTGTGATGGTTTTTAGTTCTTCAGATAGAAACTCAGGGGCTAGCTTAGGCTGAGTAGATGCCAGTGCCTTAATCGTTTGCTGTATTATTACCGGTGAAACCGGAATTTCAGTCTTTCGTACAGTTGGCTGCACGTCGTTAAGGCTGCCTAGCTTCAAAAAATGATCAAAAGGAAACTTTTGTGTCATTGGCCCTACAAATTTGGTTGAGTACTATTAAAAAAGTTTCAATGAAGTAACACTCTCAAAAATGAAATTCAATCTTTGGCCTCTTACAAGAACTTACTCTGACGCCTTGTTTTATAAAAATTATTGACTCCATTACACTTTTACCGTAGATAATTATTTCCCAAATCAAGCAAAGTACCTTTTCGAGGAAGAACATATGAGTATGCAAAAAAGAACGTGGCAACCTAAGAAAACCAAGAGACTTCGTGATCATGGCTTTCTTAAGAGAATGTCATCTGTTGGTGGTAAGAAAGTAATAGCTCGTCGTCGTGCTAAAGGACGTAAGAGTCTTACAGTTTCTACTGGTATTAAGTAAGAAGTAAGAGATGACTGGCCCTGCTACTTTTGGCTTACCTAAATCTCTTAAACTGACCCAAAAAAAAGATTTTGAATACCTCCGTGAGCAAAGCCAAAGAGGTTTTGCTCACCCGTTGGTTTGTTTTCACAAGCCTTCCCGTAATAATGGCACTTCAGCGCGCTTTGCTCTTAGTGTTTCTAGAAAAATTGGCAAATCTCACGACCGTAATCGTCTCAAACGTCTATTAAAAGAAGCCTTCCGTCTGCATCCTCATATCCGTAATAAGCCCTTGGACATGTTGTTTGTTATAATTAAAACACCTGATAGCGAGGAGCAGTTGCTTGCAGCCTTTAATAAGGTCGTTAATTTTATATGCGGCGCAAAATGAATCGTCTCGCGGATTTATTAATCAGGTTTTATAAATATTTCATTTCTCCCTTACTTGGTCCTAGCTGTCGCTTCTATCCATCATGCTCTCAATATTCTCTGGAATGCTTTAGAAAGTTTTCTTTCCCTAAAGCTTTATGGTATTCATCCAAGCGAATTTGCAAATGTCATCCGTATCATCCGGGAGGGGTAGATCCTGTACCCTAATGCTATGTCTTTATTGGAGAAAAAATGGGTTCTGAACAAAAAAATGCCTTTTTAGCGATTTCTTTATCTGCCTTGATTTTATTTGGCTGGCAGTTTTATTTTGCCCCAAAAAAGCCGGCCAATGCCCCTATAGAGGCGCCAATTTCAACTCCGGCCCAAGTGTCAGGAAAAACAGATTCTTCTGTGGCAAGTGGTCCTATAGAACCAACCGCGGTTGTTGCTTCAAATTTCACACTTAATAGAGGGGAAGTTTCGGTTACTTTTGATAACAACCTCGTTATTAATGACTTTAAAAACCCTCAAGCAGCTTTTGAATTTAAAGATACGGTTGGCTCTGCAAAACCACTCAAAATTGATTTTGATTTTGGTCAAGGATTTCAATCGGTCAATCTTGTTCAATCTGGCGAAAATAAGTTCTACGATGCCGCTCTTGATTTGACTGTTACTACAGGAATCGATGAAAAGGGTGTAGCCGCTTTTAATGTGACATCTTCTAAGCCGTTCCGATCTCGCATGCAATTTGCGAGTGAAACAAAGAAGCTTGAGAATGGACAGCAACGTTTTTTTGATATCTACACTGATACATTATCTCATTTAACTATAAATGATGAAGAGACTAAAGATCAGGCCATAAAATGGGCAGGCATCGATTTTAACTACCACATGTTTGGACTTTATTTCGATAAAGCAACTGACCTCATTTATAAGAATACGACGAATTCAATTCTTTCAATCCATTCTAATAAGTCTGAGAATGCTTTTAATTTCAATGTTGTTTACGTTAAAAAAGATTACGATTACCTCGCTAGCTTAGGTCACAATCTTCAAAATGCAGTTGATTTTGGAATTTGGGGCTTTTTTGCAGTATGGATCTTAAAAGGTCTTCAATTTTTCTACACTTGGGTACCTAACTATGGCATATCCATCATTCTTCTTACATTCCTTATAAGAATGATTACTTTTCCTCTTCAGTACAAATCAATTGTTTCGATGAAGAAGCTTCAATTGGTTCAGCCAGAATTAACAAAAATCCGTGAAAAATTTAAAGATGATCCACAAAGAATGCAGAAAGAAAGCATGGAGCTTTTTAAAAAATCTGGCGCTAATCCCATTGGAGGATGTCTTCCACTTGTGCTTCAGATGCCTGTCTTTTTTGCCTTTTATAAAGTCTTAAACAACTCTGTTGAATTAGTGGGCGCTCCTTTTTATATGTGGATTCACGATCTTTCTAATAAAGATCCATATTTTGTTCTGCCCGTGCTTATGACTGGAGCAATGTTTCTTCAACAAAAAATGACTCCGAATACAATTTCGGATCCAGTTCAGAAAAAAGTCATGATGTTTATGCCACTTATTTTTGGATTTATTATGAAGGATCTTCCATCTGGTTTGAGCTTGTATATTTTCGTCTCAACCCTTCTTGGTATTCTTCAGCAGGTTTTTGTCTTCAACGCTAAGAAGAGCTCAGATCCTGTTGTTGTATGAAGTTTCTTTATTCGGATGAACCGATTATTGCCTGCAGTACATGTAACCATGCTAACGCGGCTTTGGCGGTTCTCCGGATCTCTGGTTTTAAGCACTTAGAAGCATTTTTGCCCTTTTTTAGTCATACTGGTCCTATAGAACCACGGCGTGTTTATTACACGAAATTACGCTCTGGGGATGAAGTTTTAGATGATGTCTGCCTTACTTATTTTGAAGGCCCTAAAAGTTATAATGGTGAAAATATTCTTGAGCTTTCAATTCATGGAAATACACTTAATACCGAAAGAATTTTAAAGTTTTTTATCGATAAGGCCAAATGCCGTTTAGCTGCTCCAGGTGAATTTACTTATCGCGCTTTAAAAAATAGAAAACTTACTCTTTCTCAAGTTGAGGGTTTAGATTTATTTCTTAACGCAAATTCTGGCTATGCACTAGACCAAGGACTTTCGCTTTTAAGTGGAAACCTCCAAGAAATTTATTCAGAACTATATGACCTATTTCTTAGGCATAAGTCCGCTCTAGAATTATCAATTGATTTCGGTGATGACGTAGGGGAGGAGACCGCTAAAGGTTATTTTGATTCTTCACTGATTGAATTCACAAAAAAATTTGAAGCACTTCATCGAAGGGTAATTCCAATGGAGCATAATTTACTCCAACCTGAAATTGTCTTAGCAGGACTTCCTAATTCTGGAAAAAGTTCTTTATTTAATCATTTACTCAGAGAGGATCGTGCCATCGTTTCTGCTGTCGCAGGTACCACTCGAGATTATCTTTCTGAGAGTTTAGTTATCGATGGTGTTAAATATAAATTGATCGATACAGCAGGTATTCGAGAAGCTACAGACTTAATTGAAGCTGAGGGTATCAAGCGTACAAAAAATAAAATGCAGCACAGTTTTTTCTCGATACTTCTCATCAATCCTTTTGAAATGAGAGATGAGTTTTCTGATTTATCGAAGCTGCATTTTGACGCCATTTATTTCACACATAAAGACGTGCCGGGATTTTCAGTAGCTCACAATAAAGTCACAGCCGAGTTCCCTCAATTTGGTCCTATGGGGGCAATTGATTTGTTGAATTCCCAGACCAACTTTGAACACGAATTATTTGTGTCGGTAAATAATAAATATTTATCATTGACAAAAAATAAACCAATTTTATTGGACAGACACAAGTTATTAATATTAGAAGTGGATACTCAACTTAAGAAGTACGTAAAATTAAGCACTTATGAGATGGATGTAGCAATCCTCTCCCATGAATTAAATATCTTGGCCTCTTGTCTATCAGAACTCCTAGGTATAGTTTCCCCTGATCAAATCTTAAATTCTATTTTTTCTAACTTCTGTATCGGAAAATAGATTGTTCCACGTGGAACATTTGATAGGGACCAAATGCAAACTTTCGATATCATCATAGTTGGCGGCGGACATGCTGGAATTGAAGCTGCTCATATTGCGGCTCAGTTTGGAGTCAGTGTTGCTATTGTTACAATGCCTGGAATTGGTCTTGGTTCCGCTCCTTGTAACCCTTCTGTTGGTGGCGTTGGTAAAGGACAGGTCGTCCGTGAACTGGATGCGTTGGGTGGTTTAATGGGAATTCTGGCCGACAAAGCCGGGATTCAGTTTCGTACTTTGAATGACTCAAAAGGCTTTGCTGTTCAATCTACCAGGGTTCAAATTGATAAAGACCTGTACTCTCAAAAAGCTGAAGAACTTATTTCTACCATCGGAAATATTTCTGTTATTAGGGAGAAGGTTCTCGAGATTAAGCCTTCGGATGATTCCTTTGAGGTTGTTACCAGTGAGCGGTCCTATAGGACCAAAAAAATCATAATGACAGTGGGTACGTTCCTTAATGGGAAGCTACATACTGGTTCAACGCAAACACTAGGCGGAAGAGTTGATTGTGAACCATCTCGCGGTCTACAAACACTTTTTACCGATATTAAGACACTTCCTTTAAGGTTTAAGACTGGAACTCCTCCCAGAATTGATAAAAAAACTATCGACTATACCAAGCTGGATGAGCAGCCCTCTGATGCCACTGTAAGAAACTTTCACTGCCTAAATGACCCTTTCACAAGACTTTCCGAGCAAGTCTCATGTTATCTTGCACGAACGAATCCTGAAACTATGGATATTATCCGTGCTAACAAAGAAAAAAGTCCGATGTTTAATGGTCAAATCAAGGGTGTCGGTGCTCGTTATTGTCCATCAATTGAAGATAAGGCCTATAGATATCCAGACAAAAATATTCATCATGTTTTCATTGAACCCGAAGGGCTTAAGCTCGATACCATGTATCCATCAGGAATTTCCTCCTCTTTACCGGCAGAGGTTCAGTTGGAGTACGTGCGATCTATGGAGGGTTTAGAGAAAGCCGAAATACTGGTCTATGGATACGCTGTCGAGTATGACGTTATTGATACGACTGAACTTAAAATCACCCTGGAGCATAATCAGATTCCTAATTTGTATTTTGCTGGTCAGGTAAATGGTACTTCTGGCTATGAAGAAGCTGCTGGCCAAGGCTTCATTGCTGGAGCCAACGCCACCTTGGCCCTTTTAGGTCTCGATCCGCTAGTT
>JBILYY010000237.1:0-3903 GCA_044377495.1 Bacteriovoracaceae bacterium
CAAAAAGATTTCTTTTTGTTTCACCGAACATTCGCTTTTTAAAGCTGAATGGGATCTCTTTAATATTGAAACCAGGATTTGAGCGTACCATTTTAAAAAGAATTTCTTCGACGATATCAAAATTATTGCAAGTTAACTTTAAACTTCGCAACGAGTCACCCGGGTAAAGTTTAAAACTATTTGAGACATCCTTACATTTAAGGCCCAAAACTATACGATAACCCATATTCACAATTAGGCTCATGAGCACCAAGACACGACTATTTTCGGTAAATCCACCTTCCACATAACGGGACGCAATAACAATCTGGGCCTGATCCTTATTCTGGTAAAGTTCGTCCAAAACACTTGGGGGATGAGAGCCGTCCGCATCCATAAAAATGACTTTCTTACCCTTGGAAGTTGAAATCCCAGTCCGAACAGCGTCACCATAGGTATTTCCCCCTCGGCGATTAACGTATGTGACACCGACTTCTTTGCAAACTTCGGCAGTTGCATCCATAGGAGTCATCGTGTCAACAATCAGAATTTCATAATTTGGAGTCAAATGTAGGCAATGTTCCTTAATCCGAGGAAGAAGCAGGCGAAGATTTTCCTCTTCTAAATACGACGGTAGTACGACTGTTAAATCACAGGACATTTTAACCTCGAAACATAAGATGACTAAGATGACCTAGCTTAATATAATGTAGGGAAATTTGTCTCTGTAAATTGGATATATCAATGAAGTTTTTAATCTTTGGTGGCTGTGGTTTTTTGGGCTCAAATTTGGCAAGTGAAGTAATCAAACAAGGCCATGAATTAACCGTTTATGACAACTTATCTCGCCTCGGCTCTTCAAACAACAAATTATGGCTGGAAAGTTTGGCCAAATTTCAAATGTTTGAGAATGACGTGCGGGATGCCGACAAAGTCGCTGCCGTTATTAAAGAATTAAAACCCGACGTCATTTTTCATACTGCTGGCCAGGTTGCCATGACCACATCGCTGGAAAATCCACGTGCTGATTTTGAAACTAATGCCTTTGGTACTTTCAATGTACTTGAAGGCGTGAGGCTTCACTCTCCTAGTTCTGCGCTATTTTTCTCTTCCACTAACAAAGTTTATGGTGATCTTGAAAATTTTCATTATCAAGAAACTCCTACTCGCTACATCTGTCAGGAATTTCCTCACGGTTTTCCTGAATCACTGCCACTTGATTTCAGAACACCTTACGGATGTTCCAAGGGTGCCGCTGATCAGTACATTAAGGATTATTCACTTTGTTATGGATTGAAGACGATTGTTTTTCGTCACTCTTCAATTTTCGGTGGCCGTCAGTTTTCAACAGCTGATCAAGGCTGGATTGGATGGTTTGTAAAACAGGCAATCGATACCAAACAAGGCAAACTCAAAGCTCCTTTCACTATTTCAGGTAACGGCAAACAAGTACGAGACGTGCTTTTTGCTTCAGATATTATCAGCTGTTATTTCGATGCGCTTGAGCACTTGGATAAAACCAGCGGACAGATTTTCAATATCGGTGGAGGATTTGAAAATAGTCTTTCGCTACTTGAGCTATTTAAACTATGTGAAGATATTCTGGATATCAAAATGCAGTACAAATGCCTTCCTCCACGCCAAAGTGATCAGAAGATTTTCATCGCTGACATCTCTAAAGCGGAAAAAGTATTTGGCTGGAAGCCTAAGACCGACAAAGTTGCTGGCATTAAAAAGATGATTGAATGGGTGAATACTATCTAGTCTGATAGACGTTAATCTTCGTTTTAGAGGTAAAAACTTTCTTGAGTTCAGGAATTTCCTGCGCGGATAAAACATAATCCACTTTTTCTTTGGCCAAAAATTCTTTCCAACTATGCTCACGTCTCTGAAGTTTTTTGCTCATTTGAATACGGCGGTACCATTCCACCAGCTTGATTCCATCGGCAGGTAGAAATTTAAAGTTAACAAACAAATCCCTTTCGGTGTTTCTAATAAAAGAATCGTACACCCCGTCTGGGCTATCATCTTTAATGTCATAATTCATGAACACGGCACCTTGTGGCGTCGATTTAGCAAAACCAAATAAATCATCCAGTTTAGCTTGTTGGGCCGCAAATTTAGCTGGCAGAAGAACCTGGTTTTTATAAATGGCCCTGCCCAAACTGTAAGTTGAAAGCGTAAGTAAAAGTGGTAACAAATATTTTTTGTATTGCAGGAGCTTTTCTCCGTAGAATTCCTTTACGACACAGTAAATCCCGACAAAACACAAAAGCTGCAAAATTACATTAAATCTAAAGAGAAAGAACTTCAGAAAATTAGCGCTAATTTTGAAGTATGAGAACAGCAGCATGGTGAGAATAAAGACACAACCGGTTTGAATAAAACTAATCAACTGTTGGGTGGTTGGAGTTTTAATTCGTTTTTTAATCAGACTAAAAAAGATAAAGAAGGCGATTAATTTCAAAGCTCCAGGTAAAAACTTTGCCATAAAAAAGTCCCAGGACTTAAAAGGGGCAGTATGGTGAGGCACACGATAAAAAGTATAAATCCAGGAAGAGGAGACACCAGCAAACTCGGAGGGAGCATGAATCAGCATCCGGGGAGCGTAGTAGACAAGTAAGGGAGCGTTGATAACTAAAAAGATAAGCGACATTTTTATAACGGGAACGATTTTTTTAGTGCGTATCAGCTCATGAAGAACCACCACCGCAAACGGCCATCCCGCCGCGAGAGGATGAAAAATCGCTCCAAGAGCAAAGGCGACACTGGATTTCAGCAAATGGCCTTCAAAGTAAAAACACAGACCCCAAAGTATTCCAATGTAGGCAAAAGTTTTGGCCTCAGCTTCACCTAAAAACCATTCACCACCAAAAAAGGCTCCAAAACCAATTGTACTCAGCAGCACCAGTTGCCACCACATAAAGCCACTAGGACCTTTCATACCGAAATGCTTCACTAGGCGGTAAAGGGGAAAGGCCAGAAAAAACATATTGATGATGGAAGTGGCATCTGCCACCAATTTAAAATCATAAAAAGATAACAAGTTACCAATCAGATAATCATAAACAATTCTCGTTCCCGGAAACTCTGAAAGAGAAAAGCCGTTCACAATCCAATTGGTGTTAATGAACTGCTTTGGCAAACCGAGGTATTGCTCCTGATTCCCATTTATAATAGGAATGAATTTATTGCAGACAATAAGTGCAAAAAGAATCAGGGGGCCAAGCAGACCCCAGAATCTTTCTGATTTAGACGATGAATTCATCCCAAGAATATACATGTTTTTTAATCGACCTGGCAAAAATACTAGCCTAATCTACTATTACAAAAGAGGGCTTCCCCCATGACAAAATTTGACAAAACCTATTGGGACAAAAACTATTCCGAACCCATGTCCATGGACGGCATAGGCAATGCCAAAGCCCACGTGAACTATCTCGTATCCTTCCTCGAAATCGAACACGTCGATATCGGCACTGTCATCGATCTTGGTTTCGGCTACGGCCATCTTTTCCGCGAAATGCTTAAGGCCTTTATTCCCCACCGAGCTGTCGGCATTGAGCCCTCACCCTACGCTTTCAAAAAGGCCCGAGTTCATAAACTTCGCCCCGTCATCAGTACTGATCTCGTTCTTTACGAAGAAGATCTTGTTACTTGGTGCCGAACTGATAGAAAGAAAAACAATCTGTTTGATCTCGCGATTTGTACCTCTGTGTTTCAGTACCTAACAGATAAAGAGTTAAAGGAAATCATCCCTATATTAGGTAAACGAATTAAATACATCTACCTAACCGTACCCACCAATATCGAATTGGGTCGTCAGGTCAGCGAACTTGAATTTAAAGATGAGTACGCCATTCACCGCACACGCGAGCAGTATCAAAAACTTTTGAAGCCACACTTCACTTTTGTTTCGTCGAG
>JBILYY010000238.1:0-3896 GCA_044377495.1 Bacteriovoracaceae bacterium
GATCTCAACATGAAGGTGAGCGACACTTCAATTGAACCAGAAAAGCAGAAAGAACAAAAAATGATCATTCTCGAATTGGTCAAAATTGTCGAAAAAATGGAAAATGAGACTTTCAAATTGCAGCGTCTATTTAATGCTTCTATGAAAGAGATCAACTCCGGAGTCAAATTTGCAACTCCGGGGATGAAAGCTCATAACTATTTAAATAAAATACAAAATCACATGGATTTTATTCAAGCCCAAACGGCTGAATTCAATTTGAAGTCCAGAAGCTTAAATTATTAAACAGCACCCTGATCAGGTTCCATTTGTGACTGCATATAATTCTGAACACCCACGGCCTTAAGAAGATCGCGCTGAGTTTCGAGCCAATCTACGTGGTGCTCTTCAGATTTTAGGATCGAAAGAAAAAGATCACGAGTTGCATAGTCATGTTCTTTTTCTGATAACTGAATACATCTTTTTAGATTTGGAATTGCTTCATACTCAACTTTCAAATCTGCTGCGATCACTTCACCAACATTTTGTCCTACGCGGATTTTGTTAAGCTTTTGAACGTTAGGAAGACCTTCTAAAAAAAGAATTCTTTTAATTACCATGTCTGAATGTTTCATTTCATCAATCGAAGCTGCGTATTCTAATTTTCCTATTTTCTCTAATCCCCAGTTCTGTAGCATTCGAGCATGAAGAAAATATTGATTAATAGCTGTAAGTTCAGCGGTGAGAACTGAGTTTAGTGCTTCGATAATTGCTGGAGTGCCTTTCATAAATTTACCTCTGGGATCAAAGAATATTAAGCTTATTGTAGAAGAGGTGATTAAAAGAAGCTATCTAGTTTAAATAGCCTAAGAATTGTTTGAGGAGTCTTTCATTTCGAATGGTGTTTTGGATTTAGCTTCAAGCAACGTCTTAACTGCGTCCTCAACACAAGTGCCACAGTCCGAACCAACACCTAGTGATTTAAGTATCTCTTTGGGATTATTTGATTTACGAGACGTAACCGCTTCTTGGATTTGTTTTTCGGTTATGCCTTTGCAGATACAAACATACATAGTGAGTTATCCTTCTTATGGATTTATTATACACAAGTTCGGCATAACTAACAAATGTATTAAGCAGTAATGTAATGTTTGTGTAGCGTAACGAAATTACAGGTGCTTAGCGTCATTTTGAAGGTGTTGATATAATCGAAAGAAACCCAGAGTCGACATCGACCACTTGATTTCATCGCTGAGGTATTTGTTTTTGAGCTCTTCCAAATCGAAGGCCTTAATGCCCATGATGGTATCTTCACCATCTGGATTTGGTAATTTTGAAGGGATAAGGTTCCTGGCAATAAAGAAATGTTGCTGATTATTAACGGTACCTGTGGCATCCATGAGCCAAAACTTTTCCATTGCTCCTGCTCTAAAACCAATCTCTTCCTGCATTTCTCTTTGAGCATTTTCTTCCGGCGATCCCTTGTCTAGCTCGAGAATTCCTGAAACTGGCTTAATTCTGCGTGGTGGATTTTCATGTGGGCGCTTCTCTTCAATCATGAGGATTTGTCCCTTTTCATTAATTGGAAAGATGATGACCCCGGATGGAAGATAAACTCTTTCCCAGTTGATGCCTTCAATTTTTTCTTCGGTCACTCTAACGATTTGACCCTTATAAACTTCCTTCTCCATACTGCTCCAATATCTTTTTTATAGTGAGACCAACTTCATTATTTATTTCATGTTTTGTATCGGGAATAGGGTGCCAGGAAACTGGAATTCCCATGTCACTGAGTAGGGCAATTTCATGCTTTGAATGTTCAGGCGAAACGATAGGATCACTTAATCCGTGAATGGCATCCAAGGTAAAAGTTGGTCTGTCTTGAAAAAAACGTGTTCTGAATTCACAGCCCAGGCCAATAACATGCTTGGAATTTTTTTCGTTATATCCAACCAAAGGGGCCAGATATCCCCCCTGAGAAAAACCGATTATCGTAACAGGTAAACCATTTGGATTTGCCTGACGAAGGAGGTCTTTTATTAAACCAAGAACAAGGGACTGGTCGACTTGATAATTCTTGGTAAAGGGATCATAAAAGTACCAGGCATAACCAAAATCGACTCTATCAGGCTTAACCCTTGGAAGAGGAAAAGGAGCGTCAGGGGCGATTATATAGGTATCCTCAGGCAGATACCTACGCAGCTTACGAAAAATCCGAAGCCCTCGTTCGTTATACCCATGTAGGAGGAGGGTGAGAGATTTGGGGTCTTTGGGTTTGAATTCGATGGTCTTCATCTGCCAGTTACTGGTCAAATTCCAACTTTCTTCTGTTGATTCCTGTAAACTTTTCACTAATCCGACCCTCATCATCCAAACTCAAGCAATCCGATATAAAATAACCTCAATTCATATAGGAGTCTCCCATGAAGTTCAGAAAGTTTACCATACTCAATATAAAAGCTTCAGGTTCAGCGGAATCTGAGGAAGTAGAAGTGATTTTTAATCTGGACCATATCATTTCGATTAAACCAATTCGAATTTCTCGCCCTGACAGACTCATAAATGGATTCTGGATTAGAACAACTAATGGTAAGAAATATCACGCCGCTAAAATACCTGACGATCTTCTCGAGATAATCGGCGAGAAGTACCAAGGTCAAGTTAACATCTCAATGGATTCTGACGAACAGCCTTTTCAATAAGATTTTCCTCAAGGAGAATGTCTCTTTTCCGAAAAGGATGAAAGAGGATAATTCCATGCTAAATCTCATTCAGAAATATTTTAAAAAAGATCGAACGGATAAAAGAAAGATTAGAGAAAATTTTAGTTTCTATTTCTTCTCTTTGCCTGAACATCAGTGGATCACTGAACAAAATATCAAGCCCCATTTCGAAAAACTTTTTCAACATCTACCAGCTGGCCTGATTGATGTCATGATGACGAAATTTCCCGTAACTTTCGTTCCCAGCGAGGTCATGAAGGGTCAAAGAAAAGTAGGACAAGTACTAACTAATATTGTGGTGGTCTTTCCTGAATTTCAAAAATTACTTAGATCTCCCAATAGGGCGGCAGTTGCGTATCTGGCCCATGAACTGGCATTTTTGCTCTACGAACTAGAAGAGGCCAAGGCTGACCCATTGATGGCAGAAGTTGGTGCCGATAAGTTTGTATGTGATATTGGTTTAGCCGACGAGTTAGAAGATCTTCTTTTGATGCTCGACGAGACGATTGAAAAGCGGCTCCGTTTGACATATCTCACTATTAATTATTTTGCGCGGACGGATTCTTAGAAAATATCAAACAGTTCCTCTCAGGTAATTTGATTTTTTAAAATTTATTGTTGATGTATATTACGGAGCGGATAGGATATTACATGTAATATAGACTTAATATAAACAATGGAGTGTTTGATGAAAAAGTTATTAGTTATTGTTTCTATGGTTCTCGCTACCTCTTCAGCATTTGCATCAAAATATGGGTCAGCAGGTTGCGGTCCCGGTTCTATGATTTTTGAAGGTGATCAGACTTGGTGGAAACAGGTACTAGCAGCAACGACTAACTTATCTGTTTTGCAAATTACTGCGATTGCACTTGGTACTTCTAACTGTGATTCTCCAGCGCCCCTAAAGCTGACTCAGGTGGAAGCTTTTGTTGAAGCTAATAAATATGCTCTTGCTAACGATATTGCTCGTGGTAACGGTGAAACTGTTGTTGGTCTTTCTAACGTTTACGGCTGCAGCAACAAAACTGAATTCGGAAAAGCTCTTAAAATGAACTATAAGACTATTTTCAATTCATCTACTGCTACTTCTAAAGAAATCACTCATAATATCAATTCTATAGCTGCCACTGATTGCATGACTACTGCTTCCCTTTAAGTTTTGATTTAAAGCCAACCCAGGACTTTGAGTCATGG
>JBILYY010000239.1:0-3885 GCA_044377495.1 Bacteriovoracaceae bacterium
ATGTTGTGTTCGTAGAGCTTCTGCTTTCCAAAAACGTTTTCAAGTTTATCTTGAATTAATGGGAATTGAGATGTTCCGCCGGTTAATATCACTTCATCGACTCTTGCAGGAGATAGACCTGACTGGGCGAACACATCCATCATGGTGGCCATAATTTCATCTACGGTTCCGGCAACACTTTGTTTGTATTTGTTATTAGACACTTCATGGAGAATATTAATACCAGGAAATAGATACTCAAAATTTACTTCTGCGCTTTTTCCAAGTTTAATCTTTGTCTTTTCAATTTCATGAAAAAGAGGAAAACCTAACTGACATTCAACCAGTGTGAAGAGTTGCTTCATGTTTTTTGAGTCTTCAGTTGAAAGAGCAAACTTTTCAATATGCTGGAGAAATTCCCAGGTATCTTTCTCTCTCAGGTGAGTAATGTGGGCCGGAGAACAAATTTTGGTTAATAGGTTCTTTGGAAATTTAAGAACATTATTTCCACCTGGGATTTGATATTCAAATTTTGAACCAAAATGTGGCGAGATAAAATCTCTCATCATGACACCGTCAAGAGCATCTCCGGCAGAAAATATCCCGCTAAGCCCGAGGATGTCATCTTGTGAATGCTGTCCCTTGTGAATTTTCATGAGGGTAAAATCTGAAGTACCACCACCAAAATCTGCAATGAGTACGATCTTTTCTGTTTGGGAAGCAGTATTGTAATCAAGTCCGGCCGCAATGGGTTCAGGACAAAATACTATTTCTTTAAAACCCGCGATCTCAGCAGCTTTACGCATTCTACTTTCGGCAAGCTGATCATGTTCTTTATTGAGTGAATAAAGTGCCGGCCGTCCAAGGACCAATCGCTCGACATTTAGACCAGTTGCTTTATTGGCCCTGTCTCTCATTTCTTTTAAAAAGACGGCAACCATTTCGGAAATATTCATATTTCGGTTAAAAACGATCGTTCCATTATAGCTTGGCTCTGGGAGAAATTTTTTGATGGATCTGAAGAAGCGGCCTTCCCCTTCGTGGTTCACATATTCGTTAATGGCTTCATTACCAAAAAACCATTTATTGTTTTCCGGAGTGTAAAGAAGTGAACGTAGTACATTTCCCCCAGCTTCTAACTGAATAGGTACAATGTCTCCGCTGGGAGAGACGAAACTGAGTAGAGAGTTGGACGTTCCAAAGTCAACGGCATAAAAAGACATACAAATATGATAGCATATTGGCAGAATATTTCATTGAATTTATAGTCTTATCTTTCCGTTTGTCGTTTTAAGGCGAGCTCTCAAATCATCAAGCCAGATTGTTGTTCTTGATGATTTTTTCATCCGCTCCTCTTTGTATCCAGCGATCATTCTCATTTCGGAAGGCATACGCATATAAAGTCTTATTAAATTTGTCTGCATTGGTTTTCTGGCGACATGAGAACTTCCTAAACTTGGCAAAGAAACCAGTAGAGTTGTGAAAATTAATATTAGCTTCATGAGAACCTCCTGTTCTTGTGACTAAATCTCAAGCGCATTCTGCGAGTTCTATGCCAAAGCTAAGTTGTTTAATATACGTACAAAAAGGATTTTTGGCCCTAGGGTAGGGTCTGATTGAAGATCAAAATGGTACCAACGCTACTGAAGAGTAACCTTCATATAGGGAAGCAGGACCACCCCAAGCCAAAAGATGGCAGCGATTCCCAAACAAATGTTAGCAACGTCTATGAACATGTCTTTACTCATAACTCGGCCTCCACTAGTAGTGTAGCAGTTGCCCCTATCATGGTGAAAGAGGGAAAAAATCCCTTAGTAAATGTGGCTTTTTCACTTATGATATTGAAATGAATAAAGAAAGATTGGATGTTAACTCGACTAAATCGAGTCTAAGTGGTTTTGCAGGTCTTGTAGAAGGGCTTCTGCGAAAATTTCGAACTCAAATGTTTATGGTCATGATGGCACCCATTGGTGTTCTTTATGTCTTTTGCATGGGCGTATCACTTAGTCCTGGTATCTTTTTATTCAACAGGGTGTCTGAACTCACAGCAAGTTCCTCTGCAATTGTTCATAGTGTGGCGTTAGGTTTGTCCATGGCCGCAGGATTTTTTCTTTATGGGTTTACGATTATTTTTGTCGTGCCAATAGTAAACAAACTTCTACCCCTAAAAGTTAAACCACATCGTGACTCCTGGTTTTCTATTTCTGTTCTCCCTTGGTATTATCACAATGCCCTACATTATCTTGTTCGTTATACCTTTTTGGATTTCATTACACCGACTCCACTTAATAAGTTGTATTTCCAGATGATGGGTATGAAAGTTGGTAAAGGTACAATGATAAATACCTCTAACGTTTCTGATCCTTGTCTAATAGAGCTTGGCGACTACGTTACGATTGGTGGCTCTGCAACTTTAGTTGCCCATTATGGAATGAAGGGAATGCTTATCATTGATAAGCTTGTCATTCACGATAATGTAACAATCGGTATGCGCGCCTGTATCTTTGGAGATGTTGTGATTGGAAAAAATGCCACCGTTAAACCACACGATGTGGTTCTTCCTAAGAGTAGAATTCCAGAATACAACAAAGAAGCCGAAGCGGCCTTGTTAGCAATTAAGAGCGGTCAAATGGAGCATTTTAAAGGCTAATTAATCATTGAGCAGGTTGGAAAGTTTGGTGAAGTTTCCTATGAACCTCGCTGGCCTTTCCATAGTCCAAAGAAAGTCTGGTTTTTTAACCGACCGCCATTCCCCGCCGATAATTTGGCCATAGACGTTGATTTCCACTAAGTAACTAAGCTTCATTGTGGCGACATGCTGAAGTCTAGTTCCCTGAACTGTATTCCAATTATTATCAGATTCATCAGTATAATTTATGGTTGTATTGATTAGGACCGTTCGTGTTGTACCAGGAGCTGAGTTGGAAGCTGGGCCGTGTCCATCACTTAGTATTCTTGAATTATACGACATGATAGGATGATTCCAAACTTCCTTATTTGCGGCCATGTCAGCAATGAATCCAATCTTTTCCAATCCAACTTTATTGGTTAGTACAATGTGAAAGGCCCCTGCGTTCAAATCAGGAATACAATCGTTTTCATTACAACGACGTCCAACTTGATGAGTGTCAGGAACATGATAGGGGTAAGCGTAGTAATAACTTAAAATGCCTTTTATGTCTGAAGAACCAAAAGGAACCATAATACCATCTCGATTTTTTAGAATTTTAGGAGTTGGTTCATTATGGTTCATCGCTGCTGGCGCCCAACCATGGCATATACCTTCCCAATACTGAGCATTCGGATTTGATATTTTGATCACTTCCTGCTTGAGAGGATAAGAATAGCGTCCATTTAAAAGATCAAATTTTTCAGCAGGGGAAAGTTGGGCCAATTCTTGCTGTGACATGTTTTGAGCTTGAATTAAGCTTGGTGACGGTTTGGTAAATGTTGGTGAAGCGTTCCATCGGTAATTGATATTTCCTCTATTCAAAGGCCAATAATCACCGGACCAAAATTTTTGAAGGTGCGCGACCTTTCCGTTTAGAGGGAGAGCATAAAAACGCGTTTCATAGTTATGATCCATAATTAATGGATCTGAAACACGACTCCATTCTTCCTGGATGCCAAGAGGTGAGGCAAATGTAAGTGAAATAATTTGGAGAACAAGCATTAGTAAAAGGGACACACGAACCTCCGGGAGAGGTATTTAATGCCGACGATATGCGTTTGCAAAGTCAGAGAATGAAAATTGAGGAAAAGCGAAGGTTAAGGATGCGTCATTTAAAAAAAACATGAAAGCTGATTCTGGCAATATACTTAGTGAATAGAATAATCACATTGGGAATATGAATGAACATAGTTGAAGTTAAGGGTCTTTCCAAATCCTTTCATCAGAACAAGGTC
>JBILYY010000240.1:0-3855 GCA_044377495.1 Bacteriovoracaceae bacterium
TCTTAGATGCCGCTCCAGCTTTAGAGGATAAAAATCTCACACCAATTTCTTCAGAATTTAGTTCATCGAAGAAAAAAATTTTTGTGGGCATACCAAGGCTGCAGCTACATGATTGCCAAGATGGGTTTTTAGGGAACTTACCAAACTGGATCAAGCCTTCTATTTCCCCTCTACTTCCGGCCTTCTCTTACATCAGCAAAATTATGGTGGGCGATATTACCTACCTTACGTGGCCAGGCGAGGCGTCAACTCAGCTAGGGTTTGATCTCCAAGAAGAAGCTATAAAACGTGGAGCTAAGGATCCAATAGTTCTAGGTCTCGTTAATGATTATATGACCTACTTTACAACCAAGTCAGAATACTCAGAAAAAGAATATGATTCCTGTAGCAGTTTTTATGGGTGGAAAGGCGGAAAACGAATTATTGATTCACATAAAAAGTGGTTGTAGGGCGTCTACAACCAACCTGTGCTCCAGCACACACTTAGTTATTCATAGTAGTATTATAAAACGTTATTTTAATACGAGTTGTGTTGATGCTTTCGTCACTCTCATCAAGTTGATGGTTTGGATCAGTAGTTGACTCTGGCCAACAATCTCCAGGAGACACATTTATGACAAGTATTTCTCCCACATCAGAAGTTCATGAATAACATTGATATGGGTCATATACTTAAATCTTTTCAATGCTATGATCTTTAATATGAGTTTTCTTATTTCATTCAATGGCCAGTTCTCACCTTATATTCATCCCAGCCTTGATACCTGGCATGCAAAGGTTAATCCTGTGAAAAAACTCGACCCGATCGATCCCAAAGAGGTTGAACATCAAGTGTCACTGGATAGTAAAAACATTCATCATCAAACGAACTCACGAACTAAAGGCTATGAACAACAAGTTAAAATTTTTGAAAAAGAAAAAAAGCGGTTCTACGCTCGAGATATTATGAGTTCACCCATTCACTTTCTGCACAAAACAGCTTCAGTAAATGAAGCAATTGTACTTATGAGGAAATTTGGATTTAGACACCTACCCATACTGAACGATCAAGAAAATCTTGCCGGTCTTCTTTCTGATCGGGAACTTGTCGGTGCCAAAGCTCATTCATTATGTGAAGAACTAATGATTCCAAAGGTCCTTGTTGGCCTACATAATGCTCGTATTCAGGAAATTGCTCACATTATGCTACAGGAAAAGATCAATGCTCTCCCAATCATCAACGAGAAACATCAATTAGTGGGAATTATTACTCAAAGTGATATTTTGAAATTTGTAATTGGAAGTGATGCTTTTTTAGGACTTGCCTGAAGGCCTTTACTGAGTGAGTTTCATGATTGTCGATGTTTACATGCTTTTATTTAACGGATTACTTTCTCAATAAACGACCTTCAATACTTCTTCCAAACTTGTCTCACCATTTGCAACTTTTCTAGCACCGTTAACCCGAATGGAACGATACATCCCACGAGTTTTTTCTCGTAAGTCTGAGATTTGAATGTCGGCATGGATCACTTTTTTGATTTGATCGTTCATTTTCACTAATTCATAGACACAAAGGCGCCCTGAAAATCCGGTATTTTTGCATTCTTCGCATCCCACTGGCTCATAAAATTTGGATGGCATTGGTAAATCTTCACCATCCAGAAGTGTTGCCCATTTATCAGCACTAGAGTCAACCGCTCTTTTGCAATGATTGCAAAGACGCTTCACTAAACGTTGGGCAAGAATTCCAGTTAGGGAAGAGTTTATCAAAAATGTTGGAAGACCTAAATCAACTAATCTTTGGATGGTTGCAAGAGCACCATTAGTATGAAGCGTTGAAAATACTAAGTGTCCAGTCAGAGAGCTTTGGATTGCCATCTCCCCTGTTTCTAAATCACGTATCTCACCGACCATGATAATATCCGGATCTTGTCTTAGAAACGACCGAATACACTCGGCGAATGTCAGACCAATTTGTGTATTTACCTGAACCTGGTTGAAACTATCAACTTCCATCTCCACTGGATCTTCAGCAGTACACACGTTCACGTCGGGGGTGGCAACTTTATTGAGTGTCGTATAGAGTGTCGTAGTTTTTCCAGAACCCGTCGGCCCAGTTACAAGTATTAAACCTTGTGGCTCATTTATAAGAGCTTCCCATATTTTCAAATCTTCTGGAGCAAAGCCAATAAAACTTAGATCGTTACCGGCGACATTCTTATCAAAAATTCGAACAACCATCTTCTCGCCAAAGGTCGTAGGGAGGGTTGAAAGTCTCATTTCTACTTGCTTACCATTATCTAGCCGCCGCTTAATACCACCATCTTGTGGTTTGCGTTTTTCATCGAGTTTCATTTCTCCCAGAATTTTAAATCTAGCAATAACCATCGTCAAAGCATCATGATCGAGACGATAAACTGTTCGTAGATCACCGTCGACTCGAAAACGCACCTGACCTAAGCCTTTTTTGGGCTCGAGATGAATATCTGAAGCGCGCTCAAGAACTGCAAAATTAATTAACCAGTCAACGATCTTCGCAACGTTGCTGTCCTGGGCACTTAGATTTCTGCCACGAGATTTTTCAATCAAATTATCTAATTCGCCCAGCTTCCCCTGTTTTAGAAGTCGCATCTTATCAGAGCCAGACTGTCCTTGCTCGCGCGAGATGGACCTAAATGCTTTTTGGACTACGAAAAACTCATTAAGCAAATGTTTAATTTGGTTAGGTGCACCTATCCGAATTTCAATTTCTTTTTTTAGTTGTAGCTTAATCTCATCTACCCAAGAAAGAGCAAAAGGCTCAGAGGTTAGAATCACAACTTTGTTATGTGAAAGCTCAATTGGAACAATTCCTAAGCGTTCAGCATAGGCCAAAGGAATTAGTGAGCCAACAACTTCGAGTGATACCTTTAATGGGTCAACCCTAAAGTAGGTTGTCTTCCAATGCAAGGCCAGGAAACTGAGAATATCATCTTGGGTCATTATCTTATCGTTAGATCTTCTATCTACAATTTTGAGTTCAGAAACCAAGGTCAGTGGATGTTCCTTGGACTTTATCCATGATTTAAAAAGTTGCTCTGCTTCCGCGACAGGGATAAAACCTCCCTTAACCATGGGCTCAAGAATATCCTTAGCAGTTATGTTCCGGTCGCCAGTTTGGTAAATGGGTATACCCATGAAGTCTCCTAATAAAGACTCATCGGAAATTTTAAAGGAATTATTATCTTTTTCCGAAGGGTGATTAACTTTAAAATACTTAAGAAAAAGAGACTATTTTGCTCTACCTTTATCATATAAACACTCTAACCTTCTATGAAATCATAGACCAAATAACCTTGGGTCGCACGACTGGTGACATTGTATGTGTGGATGATGGACGGATGAGTGGTAAGCATGCCCAGGTAACATTGGAAGCAACAGAGTCGGTACCATGTCTTTACATTCAAGACCTTGGATCAAAAAATTTTACAATCATTAACAGAATTGAAATTGAGCCACATAAGAAGACGCAACTAAAAATGTTCAATCTTATCGAGGTTGGAGATCAGAGATTTGTTGTGACTGAATCTAAGGATATAAATCTCCAGGACCTAAGTGAGATGACAAGTAAGTTAATGAGTAAACCTATTCTTAAATTGAATCCAGTGGAGCAAATCATAAAGGCCAATACACCTCCATCTGTTAGCCCTTACGAACTGTTACAAAGACAAGAATCCCAAATTATAGATCTAAGAAGTGAGATTACTGCCCTTGAGCAAGCAGCAAAAGGTGAACTCATGAAATTAGAAGAGATGAAAGAAAAAATTATTGTTAAGGCGAAATCCAAAAGACAGGAACTATCTGTTATCATGACGACTTTACAGCTTTCTATTG
>JBILYY010000114.1:0-10874 GCA_044377495.1 Bacteriovoracaceae bacterium
GCCCAACATCTGGGTGTTAATCTTCAGGATTCAATCGGTAAAGTTAGACCGGATTTTTTACCCGTTGGAGTTCATTACTTTTATGACATAAGCAAAACACCTTGTGATGTTTATATTAGAATTAAGAAAGGTCCAAACGAATATCAATTCGTTAAACGCATTCATTCTAAAGACGTATTTGATAAGGCATCAATTCAAAAGTACGAAGATCAGGGGCTTAAAGAATTTTATATTCCTAAAGATTACATCCAATATTTTACGACCTTTGTGACTAACAATTTAATTCAGAAATTGGAACGTGAAGACCTCAATATCGAAGAGCGTATCCTCACCACTGCCAACGCACATGAAATCGTGCGGGAATCAATTCAGGCAATAGGATTTGATGACGCTTCATTAGAACTATCAGACGCTTCAATTAACTCCATGGTTAAGTCGGTTAAGGATTCACCACAGGTTGCGGAGTTAATTAAATTTTTATTCTCAAATAAAGTTTCCTACGCCTACCAGCACTGTCACCTACTCGCTTTAATGTGCCACTATGTGCTCTCAAAACAAAGTTGGTACAGACCAGAGCACCTTGAAACTTTGAGCTTTGTTTCGTTTTTTTCTGATGTCACTTTAAAATCAAATTCACAAATGAGAATCTCAACGATGAGAGATTTGAATGAATCTAATTTAACCGACGAAGAAAAGCGTCAAGTCATGACTCATGCTAAAGACGCGGTTGGCCTGATGGCAAATCATCCAGACGCAAATGACTACATCAAAACTGTTCTCATCCAGTCTCATGGTAAAATTGATGGAATAGGCATTGAAGAGAATCCTGGCGAGGATCTTCACCCTCTATCAAAAGTATTTATCGTGTCTGACGTCTTTGTGAAAATTCTTCTGAATCCATCTATGCCATCAAGCAAAAAAGACATCCTACCTATACTTTCGGCCCGTTTTACCAATGCAAGTTATCAAAAGATCATTAAGGCGTTAGAGCAGAAATTTCAGTAACAAAATGCACTCCTTGACATAGAATTCGCCCCCTCGTATTTAAAGGGTAATTACTTATCAACGAGGATTTATGAAACTTCTTCTCGCTTTATCTACTTTGATGGCATTTACAACAGCTCAAGCCTCTTATTTCGCTACTCACTGTTCAAATTCGGACACGTCAGTTAAGTGGGAAACGGGCCATAACACAAACACGATGACCGTTAATGAAACGACAATTCCCTTCTACGACCTAAAAGTAGAAATGACAGATGAAACAGTTATACGCTCAGAACGAATTCATCGATGTGGATTCGCTTCATCTACCCGGGTTTTCGCTGGAAAGGTTATCATTGCCGCTTCTGAGCAAAATCCTACTGCACTCGATTTCTTGGGTGAGAGCAAAATAATCACGACTGAGGTTATTTGTACGACTCATATCAATGGCCGCGCCCCTTGCCCGGAAGAACCTATTGAAACTATTAAAGAATAAGCATTTAAATACTTAAGTTTTGAGTTGACAGCATTCGCCGGAAGCAGCTAACATTACTTCACTTTTCACGTTTAATGCGGTTGTAGCTCAGTTGGTAGAGCGTCTGCTTGCCATGCAGAAGGTCGTCAGTTCGAATCTGATCAGCCGCTCCATTAAAAAAATTTACCAAACATTTCTTAAAAAAGAGACTCGTAAGAGTCTCTTTTTTTTTGCGCATGGTAGTCTTGATATCTATATGTCCGGATATTTTCTGAATCTCGGGCAGTATATGGCACCCTTCTTAAGCATCAAGGTAATTGCGGTAAGTTCTTTCCTTGAGGTTATCGTGATCAATCGCAGTGCCAACTTTAGAAACAAATAGAGTCCTCTCAAAGGTCTGTTCTTCAATCTCATGGCCAAGCATGGAGTGCAGTTCCTCTCGTAGACCTAAGCTTAATGGAACAAAGCTAGAGTCCTTCCATTTTGTGGCCTTAAACCTCGATCCACCTATAGAATGTCAGAAATTTTAAATCCCCAAAGCCCCCTCGTTCGCGCACCAGTCTCTAAGGCCATTAAATATAAACAGTAAATCCATCTTTTTTCAGAACATTTTCTGTGAGCAAGAGTAAGAAATGTTTCAACCAAGGACGGCCTTAATTAAACCGACATCAGTGTATAAGAACAATACTAAATCTCCCCCTTCGGTCTCTTACGAGAAAGGAAATCTTCAGCGTTTTTTTGGGTTCGGCTGAATTTTACTGAATTCTCTTACTTAAATTAGGGCATGGGAACTCAGGTGAATGAGAGAAAAAATGCAATCCAAATTGCTCCCCTTTTGGAATAAGTCCCCTTGATCACTTTTCTATTTTTCATCCCATTTTAGACAAATTTTGTCCGTCTTATGTTGAGAAAAGGCTTTAAAGATTCTAAGCAGTTGTGCCGAAATTAAGTAATCAAAGGAAGTCTAATGGAATTTATGGCAATCGCAGGAATCGTTTTTATTGGTTTTATGATCTTGGCAGTTATTGTCATCGGCATTCAAATTTATAACGCTTTATTGGCGGTGAGTGAGAATGTTAATAAGTCGTGGGCAAATATTGATGTCATTTTAAAGCAACGCTATGATGAATTGCCTCAACTGATAAAACTATGTGAGCAGTATGTCGATTACGAAGCAGAAATGATTGAAAAAATCATGTCTGCCCGAGAAAAAATGGTTCAGGGCCGGGATGTGAAAGAAAAAGCTGCAGGTTTTAACGAAGTCACTGCCGGAATTAAAGGCTTACTTGCCGTAGGGGAAGCCTATCCCGAACTTAAGGCCAATAATAATTTCATGCAAATTCAAACAAGGCTTTCAAGTTTAGAAGAAGCTCTAGCCGACCGTCGAGAGTTTTATAATGATTCGGTAAACGTATTCAATACTAGAATTCAGCAAATTCCAGATGTTTTTTTTGCCAACCGCTTGGGCTATAAGCGAAAGCAAATGTTTGAAGTAAAATCCGAGGAAAAAGTTGTACCCGATTTAACAATTAAGCGCCGCCGCGAATGAGTAATAATTCAGAAACTGATGGAATGAAGGTCGCTTTCTTTGCCATGGGGCTTGGTGCCTTTGGGTTTTGGAATGGCTTCAAGATGCTAAAACTCAGGCGAAAAATGGGTGATATACCAACCTCGAAAATTGCCTCTGCAGCTGTTGGAAGTTTTGTCGAGATTCAGGGGAAAGTTGTCTGTGCTCCGGGAGATTTTATCACTGCTCCCTTAACAGGAATTAAAGGAGTGTGCTTTGTTTGGCACATCGAAGAGCAAAGAGGGAGTGGGAAAAATAAAAAGTGGGTAACGATTAATTTTTTTTACTCTTGTCCTTTTCTTTACATCAAAGATAAGAGTGAGCATCTTGCTGCCATAGATCTCGAGCATTGTGACTTTCAGGAAGAAATGCAGGACATGCTTGTGCACTTTAATAACCAATCTTTTGATCTTCCTGTAAAGGCTAAAAAAATTCTTCATGAATACAAAATGTTCAATATGGAAGACAAGGCCGGTTTTTTTTCTTCAAGCAACTATCGAATATCGGAAAAAGTATTTAAAGCTAATGACCGTCTTTATGTTCTTGGTGGGACTATTAATCCCCCTGAAAGTGAGAGCTCCCGATTAAGCACAGGCGAGAATATATTTGGTACCCGTAATAAACCTGTTGCCGAAGAGGTCCATGCTATTTTGGAAAAAGCCAAATCAAATCCAGAGATCGTGAAGATGTACGATAAAGATGCAAATTCAAAACTAGATCCTGCGGAATTGAATCAGCTTCATAAAGATATTCAAAATAAGATTTTTACTGATTACAACCTCTCCCATCAAAGTTCTTATCTTCAAAAGTGTAAATTATTATTTACGATGGTCGAAGATCATGACTTGGTTTTCAGTATGAAGAAAGTCTTTGTTTCACATAAGTCAGAAAAGGACCTAAGCCAGACGCTCTTGTCCAAGGCAAGCTTAGGGCTTATCGGGGGGCCACTTTTATTTATCGGTGGGCTTTTTTTTCTGATTGAATCCTTCAAGAAATGATCCCCCTCACTTTCATATGAGGAAGAAATCTCTTATTGGTTTGAGAAATGTGTCTGGGCAAGCATATGCAGAGAATTTTCGTTCATTACACCTTTAACAGATGAATTTATTTCGACAAAAAAAAGTTGAAGCGATAGTGAGAAGTGCAGGCATTAATTTTAAAAATAGCCTGAATTAACCCTACATGAGCATACACAAAATAACTTAATTCCCTCCTTTTTGATGTTAGGATGACCCATTTTACAATATAGTGTAGCCGACGTATCTGGACATGGACCACATTGCTGTGCCGTTATGAAATGAAATTAAAAAAAAGCTAATTTAGAACCGCCAAAAAAAATCATACACATAGTAATAACCATTTGTGCCGAAACTAAGACTCCTAAAATCTTTTGTACCTAATCCAAGACTCATGTGAAAAGTGGTCCAAATCCACATATAAGAAGCTGTTCCGCCCAGTGTTTGAAGCTCGACATTATATATTGGACCAAAGAGAAACCGATTCCAGTTATCCGTCATATATTCGGTGATACTTTTAATACTTGAATCAGTAAAAAGTCCAAGACCTTTAGTGGCATGGGCCTCATTGAACTGTGGATCAAGAGTGATATTCGCGATGTAGTGAGTTTGAAATTTTGCATTCTGAGGAAAAGTAAGAACGCCTCCTGTCTGTAAAATATAATCCCTACTTTGAACCTTATAGGCCCCAAAGGCATTGACAGTAATTTTGGCGTACTTCGTATTTAGCGTCTGATATTTAACACCAGCATTTAAATATCCATCTGTCCAAAGAGCACTAACCATCTTAAGGCCAAATGTATCCGTAATGCCGTACTGTAGCTGAAATGGACTAACCAGAAATTCATTGTCCCCTAGCGTATGCCCTTCAGATGTAAACACTCCGTATGTTGCAAGCTCTTTAAACTTTGCTGGAATAGTTTGCTCGCCACTTAAACCTAAAGCCGAAAAACCGGGAACTTTTTTATCCTGCAGAGTCTGGTAATCAAGTGGGTAGATCAAGTCAGTTAGCATGATCATATTTGTATCAATGATTTCCTCGACGACAATGAGTGCAGTGTGAGGGTGAACATTTAAGTTCACCATTTTGACAATACCGAAAGCAATCGCCTTATTAGAATATCTAGAAATAATTATAACTTTGGATCCAACGCGAAATTGAGTTGCATCGTATATATCCGCTAGGATTTTTTGAGGATCGACGATTTCTGTAACTTGTCCGTTAGCGAAAAGCTTCATCGGTAAGATCAAGAAAATGACCAAAATTAATATCTTCATCGGTGCTGACAATTTAATACGTAAAACTTCACGTTTTTTGGGTTTTATTAACTATACTTTATAGTCTTTAAAACCCATTGGGCAAGAATTTTAGTGAAGACCACTCAACGGAATTTTAGCATGTGGCTCACTCACCCACGAGAAAGGGACATGAAAAGGCATGATCATCCCCACAGAAGCATTCATGGCCTGAGCATGTTTCCACATTTTCAGTCCAGCGACTGCTTTTGGATCTTTTTCATTTTTTGCTGTACTGTAAAGATTTTGTGCAGCTCCCTCTAAACGACTGATGTAGGCCTTAATGTCTCTGCGTGAAGCCTTGGTGAGGTCTGGGTATTTTAAGTTTTGCAACTCAGTCCCTTTGAAGTTTGCTTCTATCGCTTTAGTAATAGGCGCCGATGGGTACATATCCTGAAAGTTACTAACGATGTAATCATAATATATAAGGCGAATGATGCGATCTGGATTATAGCCCGTTTCTGAACCAGGCATTAAAATGGGAATGCAATGTTCGTTTTGTCTAATATATGAATAGGCCGCTCTTAAGTCGGTGCCTTGATGTTCCTTAGGGGGCCGTTCGTAGCCCTTTTCATTACCACTAAAATATTTCGCATAGACGGCCATATGTTTTTCTGTTTCTTGACGGGTCTTTTCACAGCGTTTTCTCTCTTCAGAGATAAGAACGGGATTGTTGTTCTGGGCCGTCATTGCCGAAGTCAGATAAATTCCGTCATGACTTGTACTTGGACCAAAGCTGTTACATTGCCTGATCCAAACAGCTGCATCCATCTGATTATAAAGTCCCACTTTTTTAAATGTAGAAAGCACGTCTTTTAAACTTTTATCCTGAAGGAACTCACTTTCAAGATTTAGCATATCTTCGACAAATTCTTTGCTCTCTGCCCTCTCACTAGACTCAGCAGGATCATTATAGCCAGAAATAAATTCGACTTTTGGGAAAATCATACGCCAATCATTCATACTTTGAGATTGGACCTGCCCCATTGTCGCAGAATAACATCCCCTAAGAAGGAGAGACTTAACGCTATTTTTAATTGCGGGATATTTCTTCAATGCGTTTTTCACATCTTCTTTTCCAATATCCCCATCTTTACCTGCAAAACTTCCACCGCCGTCGTGACCAGAGAGTGAAATATTCGTAATTTTAAGTTTTTTTGCTGTGATATCTTTAAAGATTAAATCAAGTGATGCAGAAGTAATTTTCTTAATGGTCTCATTCGGATAGACGATTACTTTTTCTCCGCGTTTGAGTGCGGCTTTTTTGGCAGCTGCAATTGAAGATGTGTTTCCGTTAAAATTAAGAAATAAGATATCGGCCATCGCTGCATTTGAAACTAGCAAGAGCGGAAGTATATAAAAGAATGCTCTCACTTTTTACCTGCTTTTTCTAATTTAACCCAAACCAACGGCGGGAATGATGGATACTTCGCTTTTAACTTTTCTATTGAAGAATTATTAAGTCTCCAATAAAGAACATCTTTATCAGCTTCATCAAGAGCTGAGAGTTCGTTCTTCAGTCCAAGTTCATTAAAATAAGTATCTCTTTGACTAGTAGGAACGATGTCGGGTTTGGCCTGATCCATAGGAGTTTTAAATTGCACGTGTGGGTATTTTTTCTGAACATCTTCAGAGACTGTCTCAGTGGTTTCCACTGCAAATTTCTTTTTCTCTGCTGAAAATGCAAAGACAGACCATAATAACAAAATGACCCAAAAATGTGACATAAGAATACCTACCCTTTCAAGCTTATCGGTAATTGAATGAAAGGGTTTAGCTAGTCAACTAATGAGGTTGCAACTACCACTCAATCGCTTTTCATGGAGAATGATTCCATACTTCAAGAAGTCATGCCTAGTGGTAGCTGCAATTCTTATCATTCTAACGGTACGAGATCATATGTAGGAAAGAAAATAGCCCCATCATTATTTCGGGCACTTAGGGCGAAGAGATATCTTCAAGTATAGTCAGGATTAGCCGAAAAGACCTGCATGAATAAAACACTAATCCTCATCAGCGCCCTACTCATTTCAACGATATCTTTTGCCCAAATTAAAACTGGTGGTGGAAATAGAGCGGAAATTGATGCGACGATTACGGACTTAACTTCGAAATTAAAAGAGAATGACTTTAAGTGTCCGAGTAAAGGGCAGCGTTTAAATAAAGACACTGACTTGATGGAGATATATTTAAAATTATCACTCTTGAAAAACACTGAACCGAAATCAGAAGCTTGTGAGGAAGCGACATACTATCTTGCATGTGTGAATGACAAAGCCGTTCGAAAAATTGCAAGAAAACTCAAATTAGCTAGCCAGAATAGTGACTATTTAGCAACGAAGTATAAAATCCCGCAAAGCGAAGTGGATAAAATGATACTATTCTTTTCAACGCTTGGTGAAACCCTGGGCGAGGAAAAAACCTATGATTCAGAAGACCTTTAATCGAATACTCATTGAGTTCAGTCTTAATCCTACAAAGGCAAAGCAGTGTCTGAGTGATAAAAGACTGACCTCTACTGAAAAAAAAATAATTGAAGGGCATCTGCTGATTCGCAACAATCAAAACCAAGAAGCCTTAAACATCATTCGATCACTCCCTCCATCTGAATTGGCCTTCGTAGAAGGACAAAGAAAATTAATAATGGGGCTGGCCCTCAACAATCTTTCATATTTCACTGAGGCAGAGGTATTAATAAAGGACTCGCTGAATATCTTTAAAAGTCTCAACGTCCCCTACTTCGAATTCGTCGGGAATTATTATCTTTTCACGATTTATTCCAATCGAAATCAAATTAAGCTCATGGGTCATACTATTAATATTTTGGAATCAATCCAACTTATCAGTGATCAACAGATAATAAAGCTTCTGCGCTGTCAATTTGATTACCTGGCCCAAATAGATCATGCAGGAGCACGCCAAATTCTGGGCAAAATAGAGCTTAAGAAGGATGAGATGTCCGAAGGGGATATCATCTCACATTTAGTTTGTGAGTTTATGTTCTATGTACAAACTGAAGAATTAGATAAATGTGAAGTAGTTCTAAACGGAATGAAAAAATACAGAAAATTCAATCTGACTGAAAACTTTAATTTCATGAAGAAATTATTGGCACACCTGAAAAACAATGAGCCTATCTATCTATACGGAGATGATTTTAAATCTTTTCCGATGTTAAACTTTCAACTTAAGGTGATACATTCTTTAGAAGAAAAGAATATTGATGAGGCAAGAAAGTCCTGGGATGAGCTTCATAAGCTTTATCCGGAAACATACCTAAGCGAATTCAAATTCACAGGAGCGAAATGCCTTTTCTCCTTATGTCTGGAGAAGCATCGTGTTGCACACAAAGAGGTAACACCCATTGGAAAATCTGAATCCGCAACTCTTCTTGACTCCCTGGTGGAGCTTTTAACCAACTCGCAATCCCCCCTTACCAAAGGTCATATCTATGAACACCTATGGACAGAACTTCCTGACAATAAAGATGACATGAAAAAATTAACTCGATTAATATCTAGAGCAAGATCAGAAAGAGGGATTGAAATACAGTCACGAAAAGGGACTTATTTCATAGAAGACACTTTCAAAAAAATAAAAGCTGGGTAAATTGCGACGACAGAAGATTAAAAGAACAAACAATCACATTTTTTAAAACTCAAGTTCTCTGTAGGGCCCTTGGAAGCTGATTTAAGTCTTGCTCTATTGTTCTTAAGGAAGTTATGGCTTAAGTATTTTAGCTTAGTTGATTAAATACGGTAACTTCAACATCAAACGTTTCGTCTTGTATCCCTATTTTTAGTCTATTACTCAAAACAGTGTAATTAATGAGAAGTGGGGGTTCTCACTAATTACACTGAATAGTTCAATGATTTATTCAGCAACAACAGAGACTACGACTCTACCAGCAACTCTTTTTGCGACTACGTCACACTTACCAGAAAGTCTAAGAACTGGACGATTAAACACATTAGTAACACCCATGGTTCCACAGACAACAGTTTTACCATCAACTGTTAGTTCTAAATTCTTATCATTAAGTGCCAGCTCCGGAACTTCTTTCTCGAATTTACGAGAAGTTGTATAAGGATTTTTACCACCATGTTTCTTAGTTATGCGAACCGAAACGCCTGCAGAATCATCCTGAAGATTTACTTCAAAACGAGTTGTTAGCGAGCCTCTACCAGCCGTTTTTGCATCAATATCTAATACTTTGATTTCTGAGGCAGAAGCTGCAACAGATAAGAGTAGAGACAAAGAAAAAATAAGCTTTTTCATTTAAAATCCTTTGAAGATTGAGGTTGTTGTTAATTCTTCCGGATCATACGTGCAATGGGCGACAAATTAGGAATAAAAATTACCCCATGAGTATTTCTTTAACAGCTTCATGTAAAAGTTACATTTGTGGCCTAAGGATAAAACTCCCTTTGCAGCAAAAAGGAAGAGGCATCCCAAGAGAAGACAGCCGGGGTACTTACGTCAAAGGTAGGAAAAGCTCAGCGTTCATTATTCCCCAAGGATCGCCAAAAGATCAGATTTTATTATTTGGTATTCTTTTTTTCTCAGGATAAACTCTTTCTCATAGCCGTAATATCTCTGCATGGCCGTCAGGGCATCAAGGGAGTTTTTTACTCCTCGATCATATTCTTGAAGTGTTGCAGTTAAGTACGTTTTACTTTTTTTTATACGATCTTCCACGTAATGCATCACTTCGTGTGTGTGTTTGAGATCTTCTTGGTACATAAGAAATTGGGCATCGGTTTGGCGCTCCAAGTGTCTTGCCATAAGTAGTTTGGACTCGGCTTGGTACTCAGTTGCAGTCGACTGATTTTGAGATTTAAGACCATCAAACAATTCAAACGTAAGTCTTACGCCTACGACTCGGTCATCTCTAGGGCCGTAGGCCACATAGTCTCTGTCCCTTAGAGTATATTGATAGTAACCGCCATATATATCAAATGTAGGGGTCCAGTATCTACTAATTGAAGTTTTTTGAAGATTAAAGGATTCATATTCCGCCTTCAGAGTCTTCACTTGGGGGTTTTTAATCGATGAATAGGTTGTCTTCATCACACTCTCATCGTGTTCATGTTCTAAAGATTGAGAAAACGATAAACTTTCTGATGAATCCACTCCAAGCAAAGGCAAAAGGCCTATTTTTAAGATCTTGTTCTCGTGATTAAGACTTTCAATCGTTTCTTCTAGCTGTGAATTATAAATCATGAATTCAAGAGTGTCTGAACTTGTCGCAATACCACTCCTCGCCCTTCTTATTGCTTGATCCTTAAGCTTGGAGTTTTCAATTTTTTCTCTTTCAACGATCTTGATTAGTTCCAGATTATAAATAACAAGCCATTGGATTTTACGAACCTTATTCAATTCATCACGAGCAGCAGAGTCGAGACTAAACTTACCAATTTCGGCCTGTAGATCTCTAATTCCAGACTCAATTTTATCGCGTCCACCACGAAACAAATTGAATCGAGCTTCAACCATTCCATATGGATTCGTGTAAGTCTTATACCTTCCAGTTTGAAAT
>JBILYY010000017.1:0-33355 GCA_044377495.1 Bacteriovoracaceae bacterium
CTTTCTTTAACAAATCAGTGAGATTCTTTTCTTTTAATAGGTAGCTCGCAAGATTGAGTACAGTATGAGGAGCAATATCACCCTTCTGCTGCCCTAATGAAATTCTTCTAAGTGTTGAGACAGGGATGCTAGAGCGAGTAGCAAGAGCGTTTAAACTGACTTGAGAATATTTCTCAAGGTAGTTATTAATCAGCTGCTGAAGCTGAGAAATTAAATCATCTCTTACGACTTCCATTTCCATTTGAACGTACCCCCAATCAAGAGATATCAAGATGTCTTGAAAGAGAAAAGCATGTCCGTTCACTTGTTAGAATTTCAAAGTTCTGCTGGTGCCACTTTGGGCAATCCCCTTTATTAAATACATGGTTAGGTTACTTTAGGTGTCAACTTGCTACCGGCAGGGCGATGTTGATAGTGTAAAAGTTAACATACCTCTAGCATCATTGGAGTCTACTGTTACGATTCCAATTTTAGTTGCGTCGTTGGTTTGTATTTTTGCTTGCAAGTGATTTTTTAGTTCAAACTTGATTGTTTTGTTCATGGAGGAAGAACAGTTTGCTTTTAAAGGAACTGTTACGTTTGTATTTGTCGTCCAGTCTTCTCCTACAGCAACACGACCCATCCACATTTTTTTCTCAACAACTTTTACTTGTGGCCCAACTGAGTTTGCTAAACCTCTGTGGCCTACAAGAATGGTGGTGAAATATGCCTGTATTCCAGCATCAGTCATAGTATTGCCACGCGCTTGAAGACTGATGCCTATAGCTGTTGCCATTCGTCCTGCCGGAAGAGTTGTTGTGAATGAAATATTGCAGGTTTTGTGGGCCTCATAGATAGAAGCATTCGCTCCTGGTGGGCGGTATGTTGGACCTCTTCCGGTGGGTGCTGAAGTTGATTCGTAATTGGGAACTTCAACTCTGAACTCATCAAATAAAAGAGACATTGATGTTCCATCTGGAGAAACAATTGAAGTGACTGTTCCTTGCGGACAACCAGTTCCCGTTGTCATAATTTGATCAAAAGTAATATTTGATTGCGCCAAAGCCGAAAAAGATAAAAAGAAAAATATAAAATGTTTCATGAGTTCCCCCTATCTCCATTGAATATCTTTTCTGAATACCTATGACTAGTCGTGAAATTGCTGCGTATAAAATGAGTTGTTCACGTGAACAACTAAAAAACTATGAGTTGTTCACGTGGAATTGTTTGATCGGACCCATCCATTTTCCATCTTTTCTTTTGGGGCGAACATGTTTTAAGTTGAAATTAATCGAAAGGGACATGACGCCCGAAAACAACACAGGAGAAAAATATGACTCTTACGAAAACTCTATTGTCTGCCGCTTTACTTTCACTTTCTGCAGCAGCTTTTGCTCAGAATGACATCGCTCTAGGTAACCCAGGTTACGGCGGTAACGGATGTCCGGCAGGCTCAGCATCAGTGACTCTTTCACCAGATGCAAAAGCACTTTCAATTATTTTTGATCAATTTATAACCGAAGCTGGACCAAACGTTGGTAAACAGCTTGATCGTAAATCTTGTAACATTGCTATTCCGGTTCATGTTCCATCTGGCTTCTCTATTTCAATTATCGCAGTTGATTACCGTGGATTTGTTGCACTTCCACAAGCTGCAACTGCCCGGCTTCAAGCTGAATACTTCTTTGCTGGTCAGCAAGGCCCAAGATTTGTTAAAGACTTCCGCGGAGTTCAGAACACGGACTATACATTTTCTAATACACTTGGTGTTATGGCGAATGTTTGGTCGCCATGTGGTGTTGACGTAAACCTTCGTGTAAATGCAAGTATGATGCTTCAGAACCGTGGACACCAGGATGCAATGGCAACTGTTGATTCAGCCGATATCAGCGCAGGAATTATCTACAAAATACAATCGAGACGTTGTTTCTAAAATTAATCCTCTTTTAGGACTCATGGTGAAACCACTCTGGTAACAGAGTGGTTTTTTTTGACAAAAAAAAGGGCGCAGTTTCCTGCGCCCGATATAAAAACTAATTGAACTTAATAATTAGTTAACTTTAGGCTTGAACCAGCAAAGCGGTCTAAGACCAACAGTGTGGCCAGAGTTCTTGTGGCAAGTTCCTTGAACTTCTTCTTTTTGAGAAACATCTTCATTCATTCCAACATCACAAATTGAACCTTGGAAGTATGTATCAAGACGACACTGGTGAGCGGGGTGAGCATCATCAGTTTTAGTAACAACTGCTGTATCTGGAGTTTCGAATTTTGCTACGGGCTTATTTCTAAGTGCTGCAAATAAGTTTGCTACAGACATTCCGGCCATACCATTACGGATACAGATATTTTTATCAAGAGTATTTGCATAGATCTTAGCGCAAGAATTAACCAGAGTTTCAGGAGCATTCAAAGCAGCAACAATTGTTGCGTTATCATCATTTAGAAATGTCTTGCGGAGACATTTAAGTGTTGCGAAGTAATCTGCTTGGCCTTCATTAGATGCCCACTTGCTCATGAATCCTGCGATTTTTGGAGCTCCACCAAGGAGGTGACCAGTTTCGTGACAAAGAACAAGAGCAAAACCATCTTCAGTGATTGTTTCATGACGAGCAAGACCACCGTACATGTTCACGTTCCATTTTGAACCTGATTGAGAAGCATTTGCGTTTACAGTCGCATCATCCCATTTACGGGCAATTAATAGTTCTTTGCCTAAGTTAGTAGCAATTGGAGCGTAGATAGCTTCAATTCTGTCGATAACGCTGTTGAACTGCTCTTCAGAAATTCCACCCATTCTTAATGAATCGACAGGAATAGAAAGATCATTTTCTTCAACGAAACCAGTTTTGCCATCTTCGCTACAGGCGATTGCAGCAGTTGAGAAAATCAACATAAGTGAGAGAACTAAATTTTTCATTAAAACATCCTTGTTGTGTCTAATACTGTCCTAGTTCCAATTCCATAGTCTAGGCAGGGTCAGTAATTGTTGAGCATATAAAATATGTTAGGTATAAAGCATATAATTGAGAAAATGCGGTGTAAAACACTTGTTGAAATAATTTTTATCTAGTGGGTAAATATCTGTAACAAGGGCAAGGTTGATAGCATTAGTCGGATTTATTTGTTCAAAAACTCGTTCAAGGCTTTCTTGCTTTCCTCAAAACGATGGCCTTTTGAAATGAGGAAACGCAGCACTTTGTCCCTTAATTTGTTCTTGCTTGCATAGTCTTGCGGGATTTCCTTGCAGCGAAGCTTCTTATTAATGAGTTTCTCGATGCTGTCTTCGTCAGTGAAACCAAGCTCAATTTCAATCGTTCTAAATTCTTCGGTTTCAAATTGAAGCTTTTCCATGGAGCCCCGTTTTTTGATTTTATCTTCTGATTCACCTTTCATCATCCATTTACGGATAAACAGGCGACGGTAGGCTTCTTCTTTAAGTAGGCCTTTTTCTTTTAGGGCGAGAATGACTTCATCTACTTCATGAGGGAGATTGTCTTTTTTGGATCGTAATTTTTGCTTGAGTTTAAACTCAGAGTAGTCTTGGCGTGCGAGGAGATGAATGGAATAGTTGTAAATTCTTTTATTCATAAAAAAAAGGCTGCCCGAAGGCAGCCTAATAAACTATTGAACTTTAGCTTTTGATTTTGAAACTTTTTCTTCTGTAATTTCTCCAGTCTTCATATCAACACCAACAATTTCAGTGTTCTTAGTAAGACCGTGCTTAACAAAAACTTTCTGACGAATTTCTGCCATTAGTTCTGGATTAGCTTTTAAAAAGTCTTTAGATTGTTCACGTCCTTGGCCAAGCTTAGCGTTGTTATAAGAATACCAAGAGCCAGCTTTCTCAACGATCCCTTCGTTAGCTGCTACATCAAGAAGATCACCTTCTTTAGAAATACCAGATCCGTACATGATATCAAATTCAACTTCTCTAAAAGGAGGAGCGACTTTATTTTTAACAATTTTAACTTTAGTACGGTTACCGATTACTTCATCACCATCTTTAAGTGCGCCAATACGACGGATATCCATACGAACTGAAGCATAAAATTTAAGAGCGTTACCACCCGTAGTTGTTTCTGGGTTACCGAACATCACACCAATTTTCATACGAAGTTGGTTAATAAAGATAACTGTACAGTTCGATCTAGATATCGACCCAGTTAATTTACGAAGAGCTTGCGACATTAAACGTGCTTGTAGGCCCATGTGTGAATCACCCATGTCGCCTTCAAGTTCTGCTTTTGGCGTTAATGCAGCGACTGAGTCGATGATTAAAAGATTAACTGCGCCTGAGCGAACAAGCATGTCAGTGATCTCTAAAGCTTGTTCCCCAGAATCTGGCTGAGAAATAAGTGTGTTAGGAATATCAACGCCAAGTTTAGCAGCGTAGTTTGTATCAAGCGCATGTTCTGCATCGATGAAAGCAACTGTTCCACCAGCTTTTTGACATTCAGCTGCGATATGAAGCGTAAGTGTCGTTTTACCAGAAGATTCCGGACCGTAGATTTCAATGATACGGCCTTGAGGAATACCACCAATACCTAGGGCAAGATCAATTCCGAGTGATCCAGTCGAGATTGCTGGGATTTTTTCAGCAACATCTCCAGTAGCCAGGCGCATGATCGCACCCTTACCGAATTGTTTTTCGATAGTAGATAAGGCCAGATCAAGGGCCTTTTTTTTGTTCGCAGAATCAGCAGCAGTTGGTTGTAATGACATTAGATATCTCCCTAATTAAATATTATGAAGGTGTGTGTTATACAATGACGCTAACATCGCACTTCGTTTTCGACAACGAGTAATATGCAATTTATACGGAAAAAATACGGAAAGCTAATTATTTGAATTGTTTAGGCAATTGAGGCGGCGTGTTGTTTTTTTTACTGCCTAAATACGGTAAAAATTGGAGGGTTTGGTGACGTGATCAGACTAAATAATATGTAGCGAGTTTAACTAATACGCCAGCGTAAATGGCGCTCACAACATCGTCAGTAATTGTGCCAAAACCATGGTGAAGACGATCAAAATAAGATGCAGGCCAAATTTTAACGATATCAAAAAATCTAAATAATGCGAAAACTAGGAAGAGAGTGTGAAATTCCACACTCATAACGAAGCTCCAAGTGATAAGCATGCCTAGCACTTCATCAATTACGATCCACTGGGGATCGTGTAGGCCGTATTTCTTTTGAACATTTTGAGTCACAACAACTGAGGCCACATAGAGAATAACTATAAACGCCATTAAACTATATAAATTGATATTTAAATAATGCAGAAGATAAATTAACGGTAGTGTTGCTAGACTTCCTATTGTTCCAGGCGCTTTGGGGACCTTCCCGGTGTAGAACCAAGAAAGAAAGAGTACTGTAGGTATAGAAGGTCGCTGAATTTTTTGATCTTTCATAGAATTTGCGTTAATTTGCCTCTCATCACTTTAAACCTGAATCATGAGATTAGCAAAATATGACTCAACGTCCAAGCTATCTTGGTGAATATACTTTCAATTGGGAAGCTTTCGACGTCGTTTGCAGTGGTAAGTCGTCTCTTGATGCCAAAAATTATCTATCTGAACTATACGATAAGAACCAGGTTACAAACTTCTTGAGCGGTTATGGTTTTAATATAACTGATCCAGTTGAAAGCGCAGAGCTTTTCGGGATTTTTCAGGAAGCATTGCAATTTATTAAGCGCTACTTTTTGATTGAAGGAAACCCTGAGGGGTTAGATCTGAAAGTGCCAAATTATCTTTATAGCATTACAAACATTTCAGAATTATTTTTGTCTGCGACTGGAAATTCAAACTTCAAGTTAAAGACGGAAGAATCTCTTTGGGCCGGTGTGATCTTAAAAGTCATGCATACGATTCTTCATGCAGACAAGGATTTGAGGGCCCGTTATTTCTCAACAGTTCAACAGCAAATTTTTGATCGGTTTTATAAGTTCATTCTACGCGATGATGAAAACCGCCTATTTCTAAAAAATGAAGCAGGAACGACTATCCCTTTGTTTGATTTTCAAACGAAGGCGAAGAAAACTCGTGATTCAATCATTATTAAGCTTTTGCATAAACAAGAGAATGTGGCGGAAGAACTGTTTGATAGAATTGGCGTAAGAATTATTACTTATAATAAGTTAGATGCCCTAAGAGTGATCGAGTTTTTACATAAAAATTACGTCATCATGATAAATAACATCAAACCAAGTCGCTCACAAAATACGCTTGTAGATTTGAAACTTCTTCGTAAAAAAATTGGTGGTTTGTATAAGCTCTCAATTAGAAGCCAGATCCCAGAGGATGAATTTTATCAGCGTCTTAACAAATTAATATCAGAGTCCTATCCACACGGTCATCAGGATGAAGAGAAGAATGTTCACTCTTCAAATGAATACCGAGCGATTCATTTCACAGGAAGACAACTGATCAAATACCGCAACCCTTTCATGTCCTCTTTTAATGAGGTTAGAAAGCAGGCACTCAAAGATAAAGAAAATCCTCTGTCTCAAAGCCTCCTTAGTTTAGACACTTCTGCTATTTCAAGAGATGTTCGATTTTTTTATCCATTTGAAGTACAGATTACAGATTATGAAAGTCATCTGCAAAACACTCAAGGTGAAGCTTCCCATAATGAATACAAGCGATCTCAATTACGCTCCGCCATGAAACGAATTTTTAAACCGATTCTAGAACTGCATGCGATTAGAATGGATTCCTAGCATTTTTGATTTAAGAAGAGATCAACTCTTTCATTAATCATCTCTGGGAAGTCAACCTGGGGTACGTGAGACCCATTAACAAAAAAATATGTTTCAGACTGTGGTAGGAGACTTGCAAGGGTCCGCTGGAGATGGTTTGGGATGACATTGTCCTTCTGACCTCCGATTACGAGCGTAGGCATATTCATTCTTTCCAAATTTGAACTAATGTTCTGCTTTGTCATTTCGGAAAAGAGTTGGAAGAAAACTTCTGGGCCAAGTTGGCCTACACGATTGAGATAAATTTCTATAAATTCTTTCGAAACCTTGGCCTTATTAAATCCGCTCGAATGAATTAGGTTTCTTACTAAAGGGTTGAGTCCACTTGATGTCCATAATTTCTTCACAGCTTCAGGATACTTTTGAAGTCCAGCAACACAAAATGGAGTAATAAATTCCATAACGTTTGAATCAAACATGATGTCATTAACTGCCATAAATGTTCCAGAGATGAGAACCATACCCTGAACTAAATCAGGATAATCTTTAGCGATCTGGAGAGTAATATTTACTCCCATACTATGTCCGATCATGATCGCCTTATTAATACCTAGAAAATCACAGAGGTCTTTGATGTCTTTTGACATTTGCGGGAAAGTAATTTTTTTAATATCGTGATTTCCAGAGGATTGGAAATGGCCCCGATAATCATGCATCAAAATCTGGTAACCTCTTTCATCAAAATATTCTACTTGATACTTCCAGTGATGGTTGCTGCAAACTAAGCCATAGTTAAAAACAATAGTCTTTTTAGAACTATCAAAGGTAGAGAAGTTTTTAAGATAAAAAATTTGTTCATTATCTTCGGTTTTAAAAAAATTAGCTTCATTGTTTTTAAACATATTTACTTCATTAGCTGTGCGAGTTTCTCTATTACGAGTAGCCTTATAGAGTTTGTCTCTAAGAGCTTGGAAAGTTTTTCATCCAGAATTTTTTTCTTTGACTTAAGTTGAGTCTCTTCGAACTTTAATACCTTAAGTGTTGTTTTTCCAATTGTAATTATTTGTCCAATAGAAATCTTTCGTATGCTGGAGGAGCGCTTGCCATCTATTAAATATGATTCCACACCTTTCTGGGGGTGAATAATAAGATCACCTGCAACTACTTCAATCATCGCGTGGGATTCACGAATATCGTCGTCTTTAATATGAAGAGTGCCTGAGGTGCGTCCAAGGTAGACTTCATTTTGCCAGAATTGAAAATCGGTTAAAATATTTTTATCAGGGCTACTAATTATTTCTAAGTGGATCATGGTGATTTCCTCTTTATATAGTATCGAGGATTTTTTGATCTTTTGCGAGTTTTTCGAAAATAGGGGACAAAATGTCAGGGTGAGTTTCCTTTAGCTTTTCTACGTCGGCCACAACTTGTTCCAAAATAGCTGTATGGGTAAGAAAATTTGCGAGTTTTTTGCTCGTAACACTACCTGACTGATCTACACCAAAAAGGTCACCTTCTCCTCTAAATTTCAAATCCTCTTCCGCAATAACAAATCCATCCAGATTTTGTTCAATAACTTCTAAGCGATGATAGGAGTCGGGTGGGAGCTCTTTGTCCAGTACTAGAAAACAGAACCCTGCCTTTTCGCCTCGACCAACGCGCCCGCGCAGCTGATGCAGCGAACTTAAACCAAATCTTTCAGGATTATAAATACTCATAATTGTCGAATTAGGTATATTGATTCCTACTTCGATCACGCTGGTTGAAATGAGAATATGTATTTTTTGATCGCGGAAATCCTGTACGACTTTTTGTTTATCTTCTGGCTTCATTTTTCCGTGGAGCATTTCCACTTTAAAGGCGCGGAAACTTTCCTGATACTTCTTCAAGCTTTCTTTAACATTTTGAAGATCCATTGTTTCGCTTTCCTCAATGGCGGGAAAAACAAAGTATGCCTGTTCTTTTTGCATAAGTCGGCTTTTCACAAATTCTACGTATTTGTCGTAATTTTGTTTTTCAGTAATTCTCGTTTTTATACCTTTGCGGCCTGAGGGCATCATTTTAATAGTAGAAATATCTAAATCGCCGTATTGCGCGAGACTTAATGTTCGAGGAATAGGGGTCGCAGTCATAATTAAGCTATGTGTACCTTCACCTTTAGCAACAAGCTTTAATCTTTGTTCAACACCGAATTTGTGTTGTTCATCAATAATCGCGAGTCCCAATTTATGAAAACCAACACTGTCCTGAAAAAGGGCATGTGTACCAATAACTATGTTGATATCGCCATTTTTTAATTTGGCTAAAATATTTCTTTTATCCTTGGCCTTAGTTGATCCTAATAGAAGTTCAATTGAAATTTCGGGAGCTAGTTGTTTGAACGATTCAAAGTGTTGTTGAGCAAGGGCTTCAGTAGGGCACATAAGTGCGACCTGATGGCCAAGCTGGGTCACTACACGTGAGGCAAGATAGGCAACAATAGTTTTTCCACATCCAACGTCACCTTGAACCATCCTCATCATTGGATGCCCGGACTTAAAATCTTTAAGCACTTCTCCTAAAACTTTGTCTTGGTCTGATGTAAGGGTAAATGGAAGCGTGGATTTTAGATTCTTAAGAAGTAATTCATTTGCCTTAAAAATGGGAGCATCTTTTTGCTTGATAAATTTTCTACGAGTTTGAATTTTAAGTTGATCGATCAAAAATTCTTCATATATAAGTCGCTCTTCGGCTTGTTCTTTAAGTTTTGAATTAAAATTTTCAGGAGCTATTCTTCCATGGATGATTTTAAAGGCTTCGCCTAAAGAAAGTTTTTTGTCATAACCCAATTCTGGTAAGATTTGTGGGACTTTGCTCCATAATACTGGAGGGATGAGTTCAATCGCTTTCTTTAAAGTATTTCCTGGGATTTTATTAACCGTAGGGTATTCAATAATGTATGGCGCGACTTCTTCAGTGGTTAAAATCTGTGGGTTAATAATTTGTTTTTGTGCTTTGAATTCTTGCACTTGACCCAGAAAGTTAATATGTGTGAGAGCTTCAATTTGTTTTTTTTGATTTGGATAGAGATTGAACCACCTTAGACTCAAACTTTCTTGTGAAAGATCATCTACTACAACTGCGTAGCCATTATAGAGAAGGATATTGCCTTTACCACGCCTGCCAAAAGCCGGCTTAACCTCAACATGAATAACTTTTCCGGAGCCCCGGAAAAATTGATTAATGATGGCTTCTCTGAATGGACTGGGTGGCGGACTTTTATGAATTCTTAACGGCAAAATCCACAACAGGTCTGAAATTTTCTGTATACCAGCAGCAGCCAATTTTTCAAAAGTAGGTGATGGCTTTTTTCCTCTACTAAGAGATTCAATTGGGTCGCCCCAATTATTCTCAGTTGTATTTGAAAGAGAGGATTTCATAGGTTAGGTCGCCCTTAGGAGCTTTAACGACAATGTCATCACCGGCTTCTCTACCAATCATGGCACGGCCAAGTGGGGAGCTAAAAGAAATTTTTCTTGGATCGTTCTGAGCTTCGTCTTCGCCAACAAGTTGATATGTGACTTCAATTTCTTTTTTATTATCAAAAATTGTGACAGTCGCACCGAATACAATTTTTTCTGAAGTTAAAGTAGTTATATCAATAACCCTTGCGCGTGCTAATTTACTTTGAAGATCCATAATTCGGCCTTCAATAATTGATTGGCGCTCTTTGGCAGCATGATATTCAGCATTTTCTTTTAAATCACCCAATTCTCTAGCATCAGATATTGCTTGCTTGATATATTCTCTATCAACTTTTATAAGTTGAGTGAGTTCACTTTCAATCATTTTTTTGCCTAACAAGGTCATTGGACAGTCAGTCATACTAGTTCCTCAAATTACTTTTTAAATAAAGCTGCGGCTTTTGCCAGAGCATCTTGACGCTGTTTATTTGCATCTTCGCCACCGGGCCCAAATTTGTAATAATCACAAAAATTTGCCTTTTCTTTTTCTACCACTCTATCGGCCATCGATTCTCTGCAATCATTGTAGGCCTTCGAATCGTAAAACTGACACATCTTACAGCATCTGAGATCTGCCCTGCAATGAGGGCAAGTGTCTGAACGACTCACCATCACTTTATATGTATCAGATAAGGGTTTCCCACATTTGTGGCAGTTAAACGACATTAAAACTCCTGGCCCACACCAAATCCTAAACCCTTTCCATCGCCGGTCGGTGAAAAGAAGATTTTTGGGGTGTTCCGCTTGTTATACTCCTCTACCGATTTAACAAGTAAGTACTCGTTACTAACCTGATTTGTCTTTGAAATCAGGTAACTAACTCCAATTAAAGTCGCTCCACCAACAAATAGAAAGTTTCGACTTGTTAGGGTTTCGTTTTCACCGGAATTAGTTCGCAAAAGACCCGCCAAAATCATTGCCGACCCAACTGTGCTCATTGCAGCACTTTTCCAAGTCGGTCGATTATTATCTCGATATTCATTTAAGAGTTCTTTAGCAATTTGGTCTTTTTCAAGATAATAGCGCAAACCTTCGCCCCGATTTGATGTGCTTACGTCTACCAGAACTTCCTGGTAGTTAATAGTCGCTACACGACTACAGGTTTCCGCGGCCCAAATTTGAGTTGAAACTAAAACTGACAATATGACTAAGGATAGATTCCACATATGGGGTAAATTATTCTTCTAAGTTATGGTTTTTACTATTCAGTCGTTTTATCTTACCATGAAAATATGGATTTAATCAAAACGGGAATAGGAATTTCTAAGACTATTAAAAACGTTTCGCGAATGCGCGAAATTCTCACCGTGTTGAGTCGTCATGGCTTTTCGGAATTAATTGTAAAGTCAGGTCTGGATAAAGTAATTCCTGGATTTGTACTTCCGGCAAGAGTCTCAGAATTAAAGCGGGAAGACCTTTCATCAGAAGAATGGTGGCAGATTTTTGGTACTCAACTAAGAATGAGTTTTGAGGAGCTTGGTCCAAGTTTTATTAAACTTGGTCAGCTATTGGCGACCCGCGAAGACATCTTAGAGCCTGTCATGATTAAGGAATTAAAACTTCTTCAGAATAAAGTGAAAGGCATTCCCTTTGAAACGGCTCGGGATGTTATTGAAACAAATTTGGGCAAGAAAATACACGAAGTCTTTTCAAGTTTTAATGAGGTTGCAATTGGGACAGCTTCAATTGGTGTTGTTTATAAAGCCCAGTTAATAAATGGCCAAAAAGTTGTCGTGAAAGTTAGGCGTCCAGGAATTGCCAAAACCATTAATACAGATTTTGAAATTCTTAAATTTATTCTTCAAAAGCTAGAAAAGGTTTCAGTCGATATACGGTTTCTAGGTATGTCGAAGATGATCAATGATTTTTTTAAAAGTACCCAGAACGAGTTAAATTTCCAGGTAGAGGCACAGAACTGTGAGCGTCTTAAGAAGAACTTATTGGTTATAGATAAGGAAAGTATCCTGGTCGTTCCTCATGTTTATCGTGAGTACACTACCCAAGAAGTAATTGTCCTCGAGTTCCTTGATGGTAAACCATTTAATGAATTTAATTCGTTGGAGCAATTAGGACCCGTGGTAGTAGAGCGCCTGCTAAAGAGTGTTGAACTATTCACACACACTCTTCTAGCGGATGGTTTTTTTCACGCTGATCTACATGGTGGAAACTTTTTTGTTATGCCTGATCAGAAAATTGGGTTGATTGATTTTGGCCTTATGGGGACACTGAGTAAGAAGAATCGCGCTAACCTCATAGCTATAATGTATTCTCTCATTACGCATGATTTTGAAAATTTAGTTTATGAATTCTTGGAAGTCGCGGATTTTGATTCTATTCCTAATCACGAAGAACTCATTCGCGATATCAAAGATGCTATTTCTCCCTATGTTGGTCTAAGTGTAAAAGAAACCAATATGTCTGAGCTCGTGAGAAATCTCATTAAGACCCTCAGTAAGCACGAACTCTATCTACCGCGCGAGTGGTTTATTATTTTCCGTGCCTTAATAACATTGGACGGCGTTGGGAAATCTATCGGGCTTGATTTAAATATTTTCCAAATTTTAGAAAAGGATCTCGATAAGCTTGTTGGTGAAATGCTTTCTAAGAAAAATGCGCAAGACGAACTTATGTGGGTTGCAAAAGATGTTATCAGCTCTCTTAGGATAGTCCCCAAACACATAAAATGGTTTTTAAAAGAGATTTCAAAGAACAACTATGCTCTAGAGATCAGAATTAAAGAAATAGATACTTTGTCGAAAAGCATCAGCAGATCCTTTTATATTTTAGGGATGTCTCTCCTTGCCTCGGTTATGATATTATGTGGGACTCTTTTTATCAGGAATGTAAACATCGTTTCAGTCTATGACATTCCGTTGCTAAGCTGGATCTTTTGGGGTTTTGCGAGTTATTTATTAGTTCGCATTACGACCATGAGAAGATACTGAGTCGCCTAAAGATTAATTATATTTATCCGACTAGAAATGCATGGTAAAACTAAGTTTTCTAGGCTTCTACCTTTTGTCCTTGAGCATCGCATATGCTGATTGCAAGTATTATGATGGAACCAAAACTACGACAATAGTTGAAGGCGCTTCAGTTTCGTTGCGATCTGCTGGCAAATCTCTGGAAAATATGAAAATTCAGGATCAAGATGGGCTGGGTACTTGTTACGCCAATACCACTTCCACCATTTTAAAATCAATACTTCCTGGCAATCCTGATATTTCTTATACACATGCTGCGATCATGAATACGACCAGAGGTTGGTCAGAAAACTGGAATAATTCTAAAAAGAAGTATTTAAAAGCTGATGACAAAGAAGCTAGTTTTGCTGATGGAGGATGGGTCTGTGAAACCGTTGCAGGATTAAAAAAGGCTGGTGGTGCCTGCCCAAAAAACTTATCTTCAACCGAGAGTACTCAGCTTTGGGACAGCAATACTCAGAGCAGATTATTTCATGGGTTAAGTGCTTACTTTGACAATATGAATCTCATCAAAAATGACCCGTCCAAGTTTGCCCAACTAAAGGATGATTTGAGTTCCGCGGTAGAAACAATAAAAATTCAAAATGCCGCTCTTGTCGCTCAATGTGAAGAAAGAAGAAACATAAAATTTCCAGTGTATTCTGCTGTAAAGGATCTGTTTGAAAACACTTTTTTGGATGACATGAACAATCCAACCAAATGCTCTCAACTCAAAGCGGAAGCACTCAAAAAAATTCTGACCCCTGAGTCAATTGTTGATAAAGATCGTTTATCGATTGTTCCAAGCGCTGATGCATTGAAAACCTTTAGTAGCATAATTGAAAGTGATCCTGCACTCGTCAGGGACTTGGAACTTTTTATGACTACACCTAACATGTCCATTTTTGATTATCCGGCGCTTAATGCAGAGCTCGGAAAAAAAATAAATGTTTCACTGTTAACTCTTATACCAGATGAGGAAATTAAAAAGGAATGTACTGATGCTCTTCCTGATCAATCAGTTTTTACATCGGATAGCGCAGCTTCTAACTTTGCTTACTTCGTAAGACGTAATAAAATGGATGTTTGCAAAGACATTCTTAAAAGTGATGACTTAAGTAACCTGCTTAATCCAATCACAAACTCTAATTCTTGCTTAGCCCCAACAAATTTCGAAATGATTTTAGAAGCATTAAAACCACTCATGGAGATGAAAACTTCAATTGATGATAATCTATTACCCACATTACTGAATCCTGATAGCCGTTATGCCAATCAAATTGTTAAGGCAATTATGCCGGGCTGTTTGGATCAAGCAAACCTCATTCCTCTTAACAATATATCCTGTGCTGGTTTTTCTTTATGTGACGGGGGATTTGGAGACAATAATACTTACAATGGCCCTGCTGGTGGCTGCTATAGTTTAGATAGTGCAAAAAAATTGCTCCGTACAAAGACATTAATGGGTATTACGCAAGGGCGGGCCCTGGGAATAGATGTTTGTACATCTTTTATGAGCAACGAAGATATGAAGACGAATTTTTGCAATAGCGTCCTACCAGGTGGTGAAAAGCATGGCTTTCATGAAATGTCTCTGACAGGTTACCGGTGCAAAGGTGATAAAATCGAATATGAAATTGTAAATTCATGGGGAGCTAATTGCACTGATAATAAAAATATCGAATGTCAGCAAGATGAATTTAACAATCCCGTTGGACCTTTCTGGGTAAAAGAGGATGCTTTAGTTGATAGTACAGTAGGTGTAACATCTATTTTGGTGAATAAAAAATGATCACTTTAATATTATTTTTTTCTTTAAGCTTAGGCTGGGCTTCTGAGTTTCAGGCCTACCAGATAGGTAATTTGACAGTTTTTTTTCATAAATTAGACAGCTTATGGGTTAATAAAAGCTGCAGAAATGATAAATGTTTGGCCCTTTCAAAGGGAAAAAAAGAAATGAACTCTAAAATTCCTTCAGACTTGTTAGTTGGAGGTAAAAATCCTTTCGCCATGAGATGTAAAACAGTTATGGGCGGGAAAGTACTTATAGGGCTGGATAAAAATGGAAATCAACAAAGCTTGTGCCATTTTTCAGATGACTCATTTTTAAAATAGATTTTGTCTAAATACTATCTAGTCCGCTCACGAAAATAGGTTTTAGATCGCCCAATTCTTCAAAAACTTCGGGTCCAATAACCCCTCTTAAAAATTCTTCGGTCTCAAGAGAAAGCAGTTCCTCGTTAAAATAAAAGTAAACTTCCTGTTTCATGGGGTTCATTTCACGGATAAGAATTTTTTCGCTTGTATAGAGTCCTATAAAAAGTGCGAAGAGTTTTGTATCCCCAGGCGCCATAAAAAACTGCAATTGGGCTTCTCCATCATTTAAAAGATTCGCACCTAACCAGACGTTACCGTAGGACGCAATTTTTTTGACAAGATCCTTCATTTCACCAGAGGTTCCATATTCAAATATAATTTCTGTTAAGTCCTGACCTTTATTCGTAAAAAAATAATCAGTTATAATTCCTGAATTTTCTTTAAGGTACAGATCAGTCGAATGGATGGCCATAATTTCTTGCCAGTCATTTGGTGAACGCTCGATGGTTGTATACAAAGTGCCGAATGATTTTTCGTATAAAATTTGGATTTGTTTAAACTGACTTGGGTTGAGTGCACTTAGTTTTGATTTTATAAATTCTTTATTCGATCCATTCTTGGCTATTTCAATTTGTGTCCCACATAGGTAAAACCCATGTTTCTTATAAAGTTTTTCTTGATCACTCCACAGCATAAATAATGCCACATCATTTCTTTTTTCAGCTAAAACATCTTGAAATAGCTCCTGAAAATGGCCTTCACCTCTGTGAGATTCATCTACAGCAATTCCGCCAAGCATTGCGACTGGGATCCCCAAAATTTTTCTCTCGCAAACTCCAACATGCGCAATCACATTTTCTTTTTCATCAATCATGATGAAACAATTATGAAAATTTCTCTCATTCACGAGTGGGGCGAAGTCTACAGCGAAACGATTAGGCTTTTCATAATGAAAAGATTTTTCAATCAGCTCAATTGTTGCTTTTATAAGGTGAGGAGCAGCTTTTAATGTAGTAATTGTCATATCTCATTATGCTGGCTTTAATCCTTTCTGCCTCGGCAAAAATTACCTCGACTTTAAAAAAGCCTTTAAAAACAATGGCTTAGCGTTTGGTTTTTGCCTAGTGTAAAACTTTTATACAAAAAACTAAAGTCCTTTCGTGGGTTGTCGAAAAGTTAAACATGAAAGCCAATTATGGTTTTCATCGCTCCTCTCATGGATTGAGAACGAGTGAAACCCGAATCAAGGAGGATTTATGGGTTTGAGGATTAACACCAACGTTTCATCGCTAAACGCGCAACGAAACTTGGGAACAACAAAACTTGCTCAGAACAAAGTGTTAGAGCAATTGTCATCTGGTCAGCGTATTAACCGTGCAGGCGATGATGCTGCAGGACTCGCGATCTCAGAAAACTTGAAAGCACAAATTCGTGGTTTAGGTCAGGCAGAAAGAAACGCACAAGATGGTGTGTCTTTGGTGCAGATCGCAGAAGGTGCATTAGCAGAAGTCGGAAACATTATGATCCGATTACGAGAACTAGCAGTACAAGCAGCTTCTGATACCATCGGGCCCACAGAAAGAAAATTCCTTAACGTTGAATTTGAACAGTTAATGTCAGAAGTAGATCGTATTGCGAACTCTACTGAATTTAACAGAGTTCCACTTCTTAACGGTACAGGTTCAGTTTTCGACATTCAGATTGGTACACGAAATGACCCTTTATCAGATCGATTAACTTTCGATGCTTCGTCAGCAGATGTAAACGTTGCGGCCCTAGGTCTTAACTTAGCTTCTGTATCTGATAAAATTTCTGCTCAGAACTCATTGGCAGCGATTGACCAAGCGATTCAGAACGTTTCTGGAATTCGAGCAGACTTCGGTGCTCTTCAGAACAGATTACAGTCGACGATTAACAACATTCAGATTTCCAATGAAAACTTATCAGCTGCTAACTCACGTATTCGAGACACTGATATTGCTTCAGCGACTTCTGAATTGACTAGAACAAACATATTGATGCAAGCAGGTACTTCGGTATTGGCTCAAGCGAATCAGTCTACGACGAACGCTCTCAGCCTTATTAACGCCGCTTCTCAGGGGTAATGACCCTGAGGCTTGGCCTTAAGAAACTGTACTGATGTAAACGAATCCTGCAAAACACTGTAGTGGGTGTACTTGCGAGTCGATTTTTAGGGTAGTAGTTTTTTTGAAAACAAACAACTGGGTGACAAGATGTCCCCAAACCGAACATGGAGGTTCACAATGCTAACAGGAGACTAACAAATGGGAATGAGAATAAATACGAACGTTTCGAGCCTCGCGGCTCAACGGGCCTTAGGTGTTACAAAGAATAACTTGGATAGCAATTTTAGAAAGCTATCCACCGGTGAACGGATAACTCGCGCCTCTGACGACGCAGCTGGATTAGCGATCAGTGAAAAACTGAAAGCACATATCCGGGGTCTCAGACAAGCCAAGAGGAACTCAGATGACGGTATATCGCTTATACAAACAGCTGAAGGTGGCCTCAACGAAGTATCTAGTATCATCATTCGCCTTAGAGAACTTGCTGTGCAAGCAGCCTCAGATACTGTTGGCGAAACTGAAAGAGGATTTTCAGACATCGAGTTTCAGAATCTTAAAGATGAAATTCAGCGAATTTCAAAAGGTTCAGAATTCAATGGCAGAAAGCTTCTTGATGGAACAGGCGGTCTGGTCGAAATCCAAGTCGGGATCCACAATGATCCCACACAAGACAGGATTAAATACGACTCGACTGATACTGATTCATCCCTTGAATCTCTTGCTCTCGGCGGCGAGACAATTGCTAACAAGGAAGGCGCACAGTTATCGCTCTCTAAGCTTGATGGAGCTTTGGTACGGATCAACGGAGTCCGTGCTAATCTCGGGGCGCTACAAAATCGTCTTCAATCGGCCAGTAATAACATTATGGTCACTGAAGAGAACTTTAGCGCTGCCAACTCCCGCATACGAGACGTCGATGTTGCGTCCGAGACAGCTGAACTGGCGAAGAATAACATTCTAACCCAGGCAGGTGTTTCAGTCCTAGCGCAGGCGAATCAAAATTCTGCTTCTGCTCTCAAGTTGATTGGCTAATTCACACCCACTTACCTTCCCCCGAATGGGGGAAGGTTTTTTATTTTTATTTTCTGTGTTAAAATGAATAAATGAAAAAGACTGTCCTCATTTTCGGAATTTCATCCTTCGTCGGATCTAATCTTGCGACTGCATTGAAAGACGAATATCGAATCGTTGGAACCTACTTTAAAACCCCTGTTGAAATACCTGGTATCACATGTTTTCCCTGCGACGTTTTGAAAAAAGAATACGTGACCAATTTAATTGGATTGATTAAGCCGGATTTCACCATCTATGCGATTGGCCTTAGTTCGCTCACTGAATGCAAATTGAATCCAAAGCAAGCAGATGCTTTAAATTCTGCAGGTGCCGTAAATGTTTGTAGTGCTTCTGAGAGATACGGATCAAAATTTATTTATATTTCCTCGTCTTATGTTTTGGGCGGAGCAGATCAGCTTTACAAAGAGGGAGATACTCCCTTTCCTAGTACTGTTTATGGCAATACTCTTTCTTCGATTGAGTTTTATATCCAACGTTCAAGTCTAAATTATCTGATTCTGCGTTGTGCTCCACTTTACGGGAGAGCATATGGACCGAAACATCCGAATTGGTTTGAATTCGTCCAAGCTTCTTTAGCTCACAATCGTATGCTCCTGGCCGATGACACAGTGGTTACTGGATTTGTAGATGTTTTTATTTTAGGCAGAATCTTAAAATCATTTCTCGCCTCGAACGTTACAAATCGTTTGTTTCAAATCTCTTCAAAAGATTATTTAACACGTTATGAATTTGCCCGTCTTTTAGCTAAGACTTTTAAAAAAGACGAAAACCTTATCCAACGTACCACCCTCCCATTTCCCGATGATAGTAGTAATTCCAAAGTAGGAAACAAAACTCAAAGTGGTCAGTACTTCTTTCGAATGGATACGTTTAATGTTCAAGATTTTTTGGGTGCGGCCATGCCCACGGTTGAGGAGTCACTTCAGCTTACTTTTAAAAGATTGTCTGTTTAAACTCTAGCGTGAAGAGTTCTTAATAAACTCGGTAAGATAATATTTAACAAGTGGTTCGATCTCAACTGGTTCGTCTTGAAATCTCCAAGAGATGTTATTGAAGGGACCTACGTGAGCTTTTATTTCATGAATAGCATGTACTGATTGATTTTCGTTCGCCAAGCGGGCCGTAAATAAACCACCATTGTTTGATAAAAAACCAATACTGATTACGTCTGGCGAGCGGCGAGCAACGATTAGCTTTAAAGAATTTCTAAACAACATAAAATCATTAACAGTGTTTGAAATCCTGAAAACTTTGATTGCTCGACTATTATCACGATTGCTGCGGGATTGATTAAAGAGAGAAACATAAAATTCAAAACGATCTTTAAGCTTGTTTACAAAATTTAATGATGATTCTTCGAGAAGGGCCTGAGTGTTTAAATGATCATTAAAGCGAATGATTCCAGACTCCTCCATGTTCACTTCTTCAAGTGCCAGAGATTCAATCCAAGAAACATTTTGATAATCGTTGACGTTAATGAATTCCATACTTTAATTGTTTGGGTTTGGACTTATAACGTCAAGGAATTTGTTCCAAGGCGAGAAAATGGAAAAAAGGTCCGGGACAGAAGACTTTAAAACGGTTTCGTCCCCCTAGAAAACTAGGTGGGCGCAATTAGTAATCACTTTAGGCTTCTCACATTCTGGCTTAATACTAAACCAGGCAAGCTTGCACACCGTGACCAGGGACCGCTCCCGAAAAAAAAATCGTAGGGGCGAAACTTTATAGCTTCGTCCCGGACCCATAACCATTATATCGCATTTTCTAATTGGCAGTTATAGGCAATTTCAACAAAAGTTGGCACCTGTCTAACTTGTGCCTCTAGTGAATACGGGCGCTTGTAAACGCAAGTATAAAAAAATGAATACTTGAGTTGCGCCGTGTTATAATTATTAAAGAGATAATTAAAGACCTAAAGTTTTTCGATCTTCTGGACGATAAGACTTAGGTACCTTTAAAGGGGATTATATGAAGCAACAATTTATTGCTTATTTAAAAGACGAGAGCGGACAGACTTCTACGGAGTATATTCTACTCGTAGCAGTGGCTGCAGCGATCGTTGTGAAATTCAAAGGTGTCATCATGACCAAACTTGGACTAGATGGTTCAGGTGGCGGTGTTATGGATGAAGTCTTTGGTAAAGTTTCTACAGAGATCAATTCAATGTAGTTTGCGGAAGCTCCAATTCCTTGCGTACTACATAGTTCGTGATAATATCTATTCATGAAGCTATGTAGTCGAGGACAGGCGACGGTGGAGTATATCTTTATACTCGCATTCGCAGTAATAATTGGAGTTAAAGTAACAAGTCTCTTTGGGGGCTTCTTTCGCAATTCAATGGGCGGCGTAGGCCACGTATTATCCACCAACGTAACTGTAGGTGTATGTGCTGGCGAGTGTTTCTTCGCAGGTTACGTTAATGGCTATGTGGGTCCATGATTGCTTGGATTTACTTCCTTATTTTATCCGAGTTAGTTATCGTCTCTTGGATCGATATTAAAATCAAAAAAATTTCAAACTTCTGGTTCGTAATCAATTTGTTGTTAGGATTGTTCTTTCACTTTTTCTACCCTGTTGTTTATCATTGGGAATGGGCGAGTTTAATTTTTCCAATAGGATGGATAGTTGTTGGTTTCATACTGTTTGTTCTTAAAATAATGGGCGCTGGTGATAGTAAATTTCTAGCTGCACTATTTCTTCTGGTTCCCCTAGAGCAACATGCTGGGATGTTTGAGAAGGTGCTTTACTCAACTCTTATAGTCGGACTTAGTATGCTCTCTTTTAAAATTGCCAAGGACTTTAAAAATATTAAGGCCTATGCTTTAAGTATGTATTGGCAGGGATTTAAAGAAAGCATTCGATCAAATTTTAGTTTTGCGCCAGTCATTTTACTCGCGTGGATTTTGCTTGGGATTGAACAGTGGAAATAAAAAACCAACGTGGCCAGACAGTCGTCGAATATATTCTTCTTTTATCAGTGGGTGTCTCCCTAATTACCACGTTTTATAAAAGTGCCACCTTCCAAAAATATTTCGGTGACAATGGAGAGATTGGTCGTGTTTACAAGGTTGAAGCAGAGTGGGGATACCGGCACGCCTCAATGACTGGTAGGGGAACTACACCTGAAGGTAATTCACCAAAAGCCACGGCCCAGGATCATGCCTCCTATTATAATGCCGCAAAAACGCAGACGCATTTTTTTGGTCCAAGCGACCCCTATCAATGAAAAATAATCAAAAAGGTCAATCGACCATTGAATTCATTTTTAGTTTTATTTTTGCGGTTAGTCTGATCCTTCTCGTTTTCACCACCTCCATGAATTATACCTCTGGCTATGTCACTCACTACGCGACTTATATGGCCAGTCGAGTTTATTTGACTCAAGATTCAAATGAAACAACATGGGGCCCGGGTAGTAGAACTCAAGCCTTTACCGAAGCCGAAAATACTTTCAAAGATTTTAAATTAGAAGTTTTTGGAATTAATGCTGTCTTTGGTGTAAATCATAATGATGAATTAAATCTTGATGCTGGAAAATATCTGATGGTTGGAACTTATGCCACATTTACCAGAAAAATGGATGTCATAGGCCGAGTGACAGGCCAGACAGAATTAGAGCTTATCTCCGAATCTTTTCTGGGCCGGGAACCAACGCGTGGAGTTTGTGCTAGTCGAGTTTGTAAAGCGATCTCGGGCGAAGACATTTGTACTAACTCAATGGATATTACTCTTTATGATGATGGTTGCTAATGAAAAAAAATAATCAAAAAGGCCAGGCCCTGATTGAACTTATAATATTTTTGCCATTGATGTTTATGTTCTATTCGATGATTTCTGGCTTCGCTAATGCAATTAATGCTTCAATCAATCAGCAAAAAGTAACCAGGGCCTATTTCTATTATAGGGTTCAAAATAACTCAACTATTCCTAAACCAGACAAGGCCATGACATACAAGCCTTGGACCCAATTCGGGATGTTTTTCATTGGGTGGAAAGATTATTTTAAAACGGGTGATGAGGAGAGTGGTAAACCAGTTGCTCCTTGTTATCGACTAACAGTCCCTATTGCTTCAAGCCCAAGTGACCCGCCTTGCGCCGATGAGTACACTATGCCTGCTACAATGCTAATTCGTGTACAAACAGTTTATGGTGTTTGCGGTGCCACTTACATTGGAAACGGAACAGTTGTGAACCCAGTACCTGACTATCCGGGTGGGGATTTCTCAGCTCTTGTTAGCCGCGGAAGTTGTACAATCCAATAGGCAATATCTCATTTTCTACTCCTCGCATCGAAATTTCTGCTATGATTAAGTTATCGAAACTTCGATCAAAGTTTAGGAAGAACTATGAATACCAAGGCATTTACAACAAGTCTTATCCTTGCTGCATTAGCAGTAATGATGGTTTTATCTTATATTTCAAGCCGTGAAACCGAGCTCATTAGTGAGTACGGAGACTCAACACCGGTTGTTGTCGCGAAAGAAGATATCAAAGAACTTGAAATTATTGACGATCGAAAAGTTCAGTTGAAAAACGTTCCGAAATCATTTCAGATGCCAGGACACTTTAAAAGTGTTGAAGAACTCTACAACACAATCGCTGCTGTACCCATTAAAGCGGGGGAACAGATTACTTCACCGAGAGTAACTTATCCTGGGGCACAGTCTGGATTATCGAGACAAGTTTCTATTGGTAAAAGAGCTCTTTCGATTCAAGTAACTGAAGGGCAGTCTGTGAGTCGTTTATTAAAGCCAGGTGATCGAATTGATGTACTTGCACTTGTAGATTATGCGGCTGGAAAAAAAGAAAAAGTAAAAGTGAAAACTGTTCTTCAGGATGTTTTAATTCTTTCAACAGGTCTATTTGTTACTAACTCGATTCCTATCGTGAATATCGGTGGTCCAAACGATTCTACACGTCAGGTAAAGCTAAACAGCTACACGAACTATAATACAATAACTCTAGAGCTTACGCCTTTTGAAGTTCAGAGTATGGTTTTTATGATGTCGGCCGGAAATGGGATATATCTTTCACTTCGAAATAACGACGACAAAAATATTGAGCGCATAAAGGCTACAAGGCTTTTTGATGTGTTGGGCGAAGATGCCGCCGAAGCAAAAACATACTTTGCGAATCAGGCAGATCAAGCAAACCGTAAGGGGCCGCCTGGTGGTCGTTAAATTCCTATGCCTTATTTTTCTTTCACTCTGTTTAACTGGGATTACTTTAGCTCAGGATGCAGCAGTTGCACCCATCATTGAAAAAGAATTAGAAGTTGCGATGGGGATAGACGTTATTGAAAAAATTGATTTTGAATATAATCCTAAAATAGTTTTCGGGGCCGATAATTTACTTAGACTTACCCTCGTACCTCTAAAAAAAGAAATCGTATTTAAAGGCATGAAGCCTGGAAGAACTACCGTCACGATTAGAGATAATCTAGGGGATGTTCGTCTTAGATATACAGTAGTTATCACAGCAACCGGAAAATCCAATGTAGTAGCAGAATTACGTGAACTTATTGGTGATGTTGAGGGTCTCGATATTGGAATAAAGGGTGGAAAAGTTGTCGTCTCTGGAGAGATTGTTGTCCCAGAAGATATTGGACGTGTTTCCAAGGTTCTTGCAAGCTACACTGAAGTTTTATCAATTATTGAATTAAGTCCTCAAACTCAGCGAGTAATAGCTAGAAAAATGAGCGATGAACTTGCTCGAAATAATTTAAAAGATGTAAGTGTTAGGATCGTTAATAAGACATATTGGCTTGAGGGAGTTGTGGGCTCAGAAGGCAAAAAAACTTTGGCCATGAGTATTGCCACTGCCTATCTTCCACCACAAATTGCCTCACTATCAACTAAAGACGATCGATTTGCTGCTTCGGATAAGCCAGCAATCATTGACTTCATTGCTGTAAATGAAAAAAAAGAACCGCAACCTGCACCAAAAATGGTGAAGATAACAGCGCAATTTGTTGAGTTAGCGAAAAATTACGGAAAAGTTTTTGCCTTCAAATGGGCACCATTAATGGGTGAAGATAATAGTGGAATAAGTTTTGGTCAAACAAAATCGGGAAATGTAACGTCAACTTCCTCTGGGACATTGAGTGCAACAATCTCAGGTCTTTTTCCAAAACTAAATGCAGCTAAGAGTGCAGGCTACGCACGTATAATTCAATCAGGAATGGTTATCACGCGGGATACAAAACCAGCAACCGTAGATAAGACCACGAATACTCCCTTTGCGGTCGGTACCGGTGACTTTACCAAAGCGACTTCTTCCAATGTTGGTTTAACGATGGAAGTTACACCTAAAATTCTTGAGCAAGAAAAAATTGAATTAGCACTTAATCTTAAAGTGAGTCTTGCGATTGGTAACGATGCTCAAATCACGACGACCAATATTGTTAACACTAATCTTGTAATTAAATCAAAAGAATCGGCAGCAATTGGTGGTGTGGTCCAAAATCAATCTAGTACTGAATATGACAAAACTGATCCTGCTCCTTCAACAGCAACAGCAGGGCAAGCAACTGCAACACCATTATTCAGACTGTTAAGATCTAAAAACTATTCAACGACTAAAAGCCAGTATGTGGTATTTGTAACTCCCGAAATTATAGAATCTGCCTCGGTTGGGACGGAAGAAATTAGAAAAAAATTCAGGAGACGAGAATAGTATGGCCGGAAATATTATTACAATTATAGGTGGTAAGGGTGGAGTTGGTAAGTCGCAGGTTGCGGCCAACCTTGCTTTCGCTTATGCTGCTGAGATAAGGGCCAAAACACTTCTACTTGATTTTGATCAAAAGGCATGCGGCGATCAAAATATTATTACGGGTCTGAAATCTAAAAAAAATCTAAAGGAGCTTTCTGAATTTGCTGGAGCGATAGATCCAAGATCTATTCAGTTATTTACAACTGACCACAAAGCAGGAGTTTCCTTTATTGGAATGCCAACAGAACCGATTGCTGCGACTCAGGTTAACGAAGAAGGTCTAGGTAAAGTGCTTAAGGCGATGACTAATCTTTACCCGGTGATAATAATAGATGGGGGCTGCGATCTAACCCCTTTAACCTTGAAGGCCCTTGAATTTTCAACTCTTATTTTCATTGTCGTTTCCCCAGACCTGTTAGCCGTAAATCAATCTAAAAGAATGTACACCGATCTAGTAACAATGCTTTTCCCAAAAGATATGATTCAGATTTTGGTAAACCAAGCGGTTAATGGCCATCCTGTTTCTCCGGATGTGATCGGAAAGCAGATAGGCAAACCCGTTTTTCACGCCATACCTCGTGATGATGCGAGTTGTATTGCGGCCCTCTCACGTTCTGTTCCCGTAATGGTTGGCGGAAAAGGTCCTTTCTCGGCGGGGGTAACCGATTGTGTTCGCAAGCTTGTACAGAAAAATGTTTTAAAGACCTTAGAGAAAATAGCTAAACCACAGGACCTAGGTGCAGCTGCTGCGGGAGCTTCAAAAGAAGGACCTTCGGATGATAAAAAAAGAGACATGTGGACCGAGCTCAAGAGTCGAGTTCATAAATCTCTAGTCGAAGAGATGGATCTTAAAAAGCAGGATGATAACGATCCCAAAGCCAAAATCATTTTGCGTGAACAAACAAAAAAAATGGTTGTAGAACTTCTTGGAAAAGAAGAAACCAAAAGTGTTCTCGTAACTCGCGAGGATATGAATAAGATTGTAAAAGAAATTTTAGATGAGGCCTTAGGGCTTGGACCTCTAGAAGATATGCTCGCAGATAAGACAATTTCTGAGATTATGGTTGTGGGGCCTAAGAAAATCTACTTTGAGCAAAAGGGTAAAGTCCGAAAATCTGAAGTGACTTTCACTAACGATCGCCAGGTGATGAATGTAATTGAGCGTATCGTGGCACCTATTGGTCGAAGAATTGATGAAAAAACTCCTTATGTAGATGCCCGACTCGCAGATGGTTCTCGTGTGCATGCCATTATTCCACCTTGTGCTATTGATGGCTGTGTAATTACTATTCGGAAATTCCCAGATAAGCGATTAGATTATAAGGACCTTGTAAAATGGGGTTCAATGACAGAAGGGATGGCAGATTTTTTACGTATTTCTGTTGAAGCTCATAGAAATATGGTCGTATCAGGCGGTACAGGCTCAGGTAAGACGACATTAATTAATATGTTGGGTGGTTTTATTCAGGCCAACGAGCGAATTATTACATGCGAAGATTCTGCGGAATTAAATTTCCCCCAAGATCACGTAGTTCGGCTTGAAACACGTCCTCCTTCTCTTGAAGGTGATGGAGCGATTGATATTCGATGTCTTGTTAAACAAACTCTACGTATGCGACCTGACAGAATTGTTGTTGGAGAGTGTCGAGGTGGAGAAACTTTAGATATGTTACAAGCGATGAATACTGGTCACGATGGATCAATGACTACTGTTCACTCAAATACTCCACGAGATGCTATTTCTCGACTGGAAACACTTGTTCAATATGCCGGTGTTGGTCTTCCTCAAAAGGCGATTAAGGAAATGATTGCTTCTGCTGTTCATATGATTATTCAGCAGTCACGTCTCGATGATGGTTCAAGAAAGGTTCTATATATTACTGAGATTGGTGGTATGCAAGGTGAAGTCATAACATTGCAGGATATTTTTACCTACAAGCAGGAAGGTATGGGTAAAGACGGAAAAATTATTGGCAAATTTATGGCCAGTGGTTTTATTCCAAAGTTTATCGAGAAACTCGAAGCAAAAGGTTATAAAGTGCCGCGAGGGCTATTTAACAATGGTTAAAAATGAATAAATTATTTTATATATTGCCATTGTTCTTTTCAAGTTTTGTATTTGCTCAGGTAATTAAGCAGAAGCGCGAAGTTAATTTTATGCTTGATGTCTTGGGGAAAACGGGAGTTTTGGTAGTAATTGGTCTTGGTTTTTTTATCTTTTGCTATGTAAACAGTATCAAAATATTTGCATGGGTTGAGGAGCAAACATCAGGAACCAGAGAATATCTTCTGAAAAAGTTTGAAATTCTTTTTATTGAAGTTGATCCCAAAAAAGTGACATGGGGATTAATGATAATTTCCCTGGGTTCTGGAGCTCTCGTCTTTTGCGCTCTCGCAATAATTGGGAAAACGGCTTTAGGTGTTGTTGCAGGAATTGCAGCCACTATTGGTGGCTGGAAAATCCCTCGACCTGCAATTGATTATTTTGAAGAAAAAAGAAAAAAGAAATATGCGCTTCAGATGGTAGATGCATTAAATCTTCTCGGTAACGGTATTCGTGCAGGACTTACTATGCCTCAGGCCATTGGTATGGTCGTTGATGAGTTGCCTCCACCAGTGAGCCAGGAATTTAATCTCGTACTTCAACAGGCAAAAATCGGTGTCCCTTTAGATGAGGCGCTTGAAAATCTAAAAAATCGAGTTTACACCGAAGATAATGAAATGTTTGTAACGAGTGTAAGTATTTTGCGCGAAACTGGTGGTAATCTTGCCGAAGTTTTTGACACTATCACATTGGTTATTCGTGAACGTCTCAGACTTCAGTTAAAAATTGATACATATATAGCTTCAGGGAAAATCCAGGCCTACATCATTGGTTGCATGCCATTTATGATGATTCTCATGTTTGGCAGTGGAGATCCAGATTATTTTCCTCTGCTATTTGGGACAGTCTTAGGGATTGTCGCATTATTAGTCATTTGCGGGATGGTTGCCCTTGGAATGTTTATCATTTTGAAGATTATTGATATTAAAGTTTGAAAAGTTTTTATCCGATATACTACTTGTATCTAACTGATTTTGAGAGGGTGGAATTATGAAGCTATTTAGAATATTTTTTATCGTTATTTTAACACTGTTGATGAGCTCTTTTGCTCTGGCAGGAGTTAATTTAAAGAACGGAAATTTTTATATCTCCTACACGGACATTGTTGTTCCTGGCGGCGGTAAAAAATTAGAAATCACCAGAACATACAACTCAAAATCAACTGAAGTTGGTTGGTTTGGTTTTGGATGGGGTAGTGAATTTGAAACGAGACTAGAAGCTTCAGCTGATGGTTCGATCGTTATTCAAGAGCATGGGGTTGGTGCCAAAACTAGATTTACGCCAAAAACTGCGATTGATCCGATTGCAGCTTCTACAAAAATTGTTAATGAGATGAAAAAGAAAACGGCTCTTTCTGAAAAAGCGACAAGTGACCTTATTAAGAAGCTTGCGGAAAATGCAGAGCTAAGACATACCTATGCAATGAATTTTGGAGTTCAGGCAACGATTGCACCGGGTACAGTTCTATACTCACACGATCTTGGACCACAGACTTTAAATGTAACTAAAGAAGGTTACCGTCGTGATCACTCTGACGGTAGACAAGATTTTTTCAATAATGACGGTCAGATGGTAAAGATTGCTGACAAGTCTGGCTACTTCGTGGGCTTTACTTATAAAGAAGGTAAGCTTGAGTCACTTAAAGACTCTCAGGCAAAGCAAATCTTTTTTTCTTGGTACCCGGATGGACTAGTTAAAGAAATTTGGTCTGCTGGTGATAAGAAAGCTACTTTTAAATTTCAGGATGAGGATTTGGTCTCTTCTAAGGATGTTGGCGAAAATACATACGAATATACTTTTGATAAGTCACATAACCTAACTGGAATCAGCTATTCTGATAAAACAAAACTATCAGTAAGTTATGATCCGCAAACATTTTTTGTGTCTCAAATTGCCGATAGAAATGGTGAAAAAACTGATTATAAATATGGTTCAAATCCAAAGAATCCAGAAGATCACTATTGGACAATTGTAACTAAGCCAGGATTTGATGGTAAGCCAGTTGCTAATCGTTATGAATATGAAATTAAAGCTAAACCAGATGGTGCTCAGTATACATATCGTATTGTAACTGAAATCAACGGTATCAAGACAGAAACAATCTATAACGACAATTCATTGCCAGTTAAAATTGCTCGCGCAAATCATGTTACAAATTTTGAATATAATCAAAATGGATTGTTGTCTAAAAAGACTTCAACTAAAGGTGATTTCGTTAACATTGAGTATGACGATACCATTAACAAAATCAAGAAAGTTGTAAACAATGATGGTACAACTCAGTTTGAGTATGATGCTAAAGGTAACCTTGTTAAGGCGTCTAATAATGCCGGTAAAGTGGTTTTCTTGATTTATGATTCTAAAGGTAAAATCTCTAAAATGGTTGATCAAGAATCTGCAACTCAAAGACGAGTTCTAGCATTCAAATACAATGCTCTTGGGAAACCAGTTGAAATTGAAATGGAAAAAATTGGAAAAATTAATGTAGCTTACGATAACTATGGTGAAATTAAGAAAGTGGAGTCAAGTGCCGGTCATAAAATGGCATTGCAAGTTACACAAGCTTTCCAGAATTTGCTATCGATCGTTAAACCTGCTGGCGTGAACTTAAACATCTAATTCGGGAGACTTTATGAAATACGTTCTCATTGCATCTTTATTCTCTTTTTTAAGCACTAATTCCTTTGCCCTTGGCGAACAGGCTTCTCCTAATTTTGACTGCTGCCATACAGGCTTATGCGGCAGTAAGCCTATGTGCCCTGGCGTCAGTAGAAAGGCTGAAAGACGCGAGGCTCGACAGGTCAGGAAAGAGAAAAGACGTGCGGCTCGCTCTTCTGCACGCGGGGCTTAAACTATCATATTTTATTTCTTCTATATCAAAGCCCTCTTTAAGAGGGCTTTTTTTTTCCTTTTCAATAAGTGTCTAAACTTTAGACACCCATGAAACAATGACTAATATATCGACACTCAGAAATCTTCTTTTAACTACTTACGGATTGGTAAATGTGGCATCTCTGTTGCATAACAATATGTATCTAACTTACGAGGGGGATCTATGAAACATCTACTAATTATTGCTATCTTGGCTTCTTTCTTTTCTGTTTCAGCTTTTGCTGAAGGCCAGACCGATACAGAGTGCCCGATGATAAGATCATCTAGAGAAGCGAACGCTAAGCTTAATCTTGATAAATCTCCTAAGAAGCTCATTAAAAGCATTACAAGCAAAGGTCTCAAAGTTTAACTATTTAACATTAACAGGGGAAGGCCAGCTCTTCCCCTGTCTATTTTTTAGACACTGTCAGTACTTCCTACACTTAATCACCATCTATCTTCGAACTTCAAACCACTTATCCTACCCATTATTGGCATCAGACTTGTAGTACCTATTGGTAATACTCATAGGGGGGATTTATGAAACATTTATTCATTATTGCTATCTTGGCTTCTTTTTTATCAGTTTCAGCTTTTGCTGAAGGCCAGTCTACTACGGAGTGTCCGATGATAGCTCAAGCAAGAGAAAATTCGAAACTTGCGAAGCTAGGGAAGATATCTAAGAAGAGCAACCAGAAAAATTTGAAGAAAGGGACAGTTATATAGAGGATGCTTTCTTTAATTTGATTTAATTAAAGCATCCAGTTCTTTTTTGTCTTCTGTGGTTAAGTCTTCTTGTGGGTGGCCCCGATGGTTCTTAATGCCAGACATTTTTGACCTAACGGAGTCTCCCATCTTGGGAGCCGAATTTTCAAAAAGTTTCCTTGAATAATGCTGGGTTTGATCAACAGAACTATCGAAGAAACTCTCTGCCACTTTTTGAGCACCTTTAGTTGCAGGAGAAATAAGTTTGTATATATGCCCAAAAATGGGCTTGTCACCAATCTCAATTGATAGGAATAGTAGTGTCGCGACAAAAATTCCAAATATTCTCAGTGCTGTTTTCATTAACTCAATGCCTCGATGCTGTATTCAGTTAGTATTGAAAAAGTATGGCGCTCTAGTTCCAGCTCATAGTGCTGTATGCCAGATTTAAGTGAGGTGTTCACTTCTTTGTGTATCATGGAGAGTTTTGGCGGAGAAAGTTTCACCTTAAACGTTTTTATTTCCTTATCCTGACTTACTTGCTTACCAATCAGAATGTTCATTGCTTCCACAAAAAGTGGGAAAATATAGTTTTTATCCGTTGGGGTCAGCTCATGGTTCTCCAGGCACATAAAACACGTAATCGTTCCTCGAAGCTCACCAGTTAAAGTAAACTGAACGTGCAAATTGTCATTTGAATAAATCGAATTTAAATCATGTCGATTTATGAGTCTTACGTCAGAGAGGATTTTTATTTCATTGATACTAGCGAGTTCTAAGGCGCGATAAACTTCCATGTTTATTCCTTGTCCATTTGGGATATAATTTTTTCAAGTGATTCCACTAACTGTTGTTGGCTTATTGGCTTAGCAATAAAGTCTGCTGCACCAGCACCGATTGCCTCTAATACGACGTGTTCCTGAGACAATGATGAAACAACTATGACATAGATATCTTTATAATTTTGATTGATCATTTCAGCTAATTCGATACCACTAACTTCTGGCATAACAATATCCGTTATGACTACGTTAGGTTTCTTGTCTTTTATGACTTGAAGTGCAGAACCGGCACTACTGGCTTCTCCCACAACTTGAAATTCAGCGTCTCTTAAAATTTTAACGATAAGGGATCTGGAAAAATCAGAATCATCCACAACGACGATTTTAAGACTTCCGTGATTCATAATTTCATTCATGGATTAAGGATATCAAATTTGATGAATAATAGAAGGATTTAGAATGAAAAAGGCCCCATAAAGGGGCCTTCTATTTAAGCAGCTACTTGGCCAGTTTTGTCTTTTGGCTTTTTAGGTTCTTCAGTTTTGCGTTTGTGCTGATCTAGATCAAGTTGACCTTTCCAGTCCACTAAAGCGATGCTGAGAACTTCCTGGATATTCTTTACCGGAATGAAGTTTAATTTTTTACGATATTGAAGTGGTATCTCCAAAATATCTTTCTGATTTTTCCAAGGAATAATAATTGTTTCAATACCAGCTCTCATTGCTGCGAGGGCCTTCTCTTTAATTCCACCAACCGGTAATACTTTACCAGTCAGGGTTATCTCACCCGTCATAGCGATATCCTTACTGATATGACTCTTGGTTAGTAGTGATACAATCACCGTTGCCAAAGTAATACCCGCCGATGGGCCATCTTTAGGAATCGCACCTGCTGGAAGGTGAATATGAATTTCATTTTCTGCAAAAAATTTATCATCAATTCCAAGTTCCGCCGCATGACTTCGAATGAATCCAAAAGCCGTATGAGCAGATTCCTTCATGACGTCACCAAGTTGTCCAGTCAGAGTGATCCCGTGACCTTTCATCGTAGTCGCCTCGATATGAAGAATTTCTCCCCCACCAGCGGTCCATGCAAGACCTGTGGCAACTCCAATTTCATCATACTCATTAGAATCTTCTCTTGAATAAACTGCTGGACCTAGAAGTTCCTCAACAGTTGCTTTCAAAATATGAGTTTTGCTGTGGTGACCGGAAGCAATCTTCTTGGCCACTTTTCTGCAAAGAGCACCAACCTGTCTCTCTAGATTACGAAGACCTGCTTCGCGAGTATAACCAGAGATAACAAATTCGACACCCTCATCATGGAATTCAATGTGTTCGTCAGTGACCCCATGCTCATCCATTTGTTTAGGAATGAGATATTTTTTAGAGATTTGAACTTTCTCTTCCTGGCTGTAACCAGCGAGGTTGATGATTTCCATACGGTCACGTAATGGACCTGGAATCTGATCAAGCATGTTAGCGGTGGCAATGAACATGATTTTTGATAAATCATAATTCATATTTAAATAGTTATCCCTGAATGCACAGTTTTGCTCTGGATCCAAGACTTCAAGCATGGCCGAAGCCGGATCACCTTTAAAATCAGAACCAAGTTTATCAATCTCATCTAAAAGAATGATTGGATTAATCGTTTTACATTGCTTCATCGCTTGGATGAATCTACCGGGCATGGCACCTACATAAGTGCGACGATGACCACGAATTTCCGATTCATCTTTTACACCACCGAGGGAAATTCTTACAAATTCTCGTCC
>JBILYY010000241.1:0-3833 GCA_044377495.1 Bacteriovoracaceae bacterium
AGGTCTCGCTTAATCTTTACTGCCACCTTGAGTGTCCATTGGCCTTGATTAACAATCCCCCCAGCAACTTGAACGTTATCAAAATTCGTCTGCCTCGACAGGGACCTTATTAAAACGGAATTAAATATCCTTCTAAGGACCAAAATTTCTAAGCGTTTATTCTGATCTAATGAGCTTACTCTTTCGGAATATTTATCAGCTTCCAATAAAGTCATGTTCATGTAAATAATTAAAGATTTTCCTTCAATTACCACCCCTTCCCTGTTGTTTTCCAATATCCCAGCATCTTTGCACCAATCTGCTAAACCTTGAGCACAACTTTTATTTTTATCGAGAAAATCAAACATGCTACTTTTTAAAAATTCTGTTTCCGTTAACGGGACAACGGGAGCAGAAGATTGTTTTGAACTTGAGGAGTCTTGGACGGGGACACTATCTTCAAAACTATACATATAATAAGCAAATACCACTGCAATAAGAATAATCGGCATAATGAATAGTCGCGGTTTAAATATTGATGTTTTCTCTTCTTTCTTTTCCCTCAGCGACTTCTTTAATAAACGTGAATCCATTCTAAGCGTTTGAGTCTGCTGACTTTTATCTACTTGTCTTTGAATTTGAGATCTACCCAATCCTCCATAATCATTGTTGCCTCTTAAGGTAGAGACATCTTTTGAGTCATCTAAAATTTCTACTTGGTGAGCAGAACCTATTTGCAGATTAAAAAAACTCTGCATCGCCGTTCTTATAGAAGTGGGGATTCGCTCATTATCGATATAAACCCCGTTTACGCTAGCTAAGTCAGTTACAAAAATATCGCCGTTTATATATTCTATTTGAGCATGACGCCTTGAAAATCCTTCATAGGGAAGAACAACATCGCAGGAGTTGCCTCTGCCGATCGTAACCAAAGTCAGATCGGTAGAGAACTCCTCTACTTTGCCATCTGCTAAATGAAAAATAATTTTCAACAGGCCCTCGTTATTTTGAACACGACATGAAGGGGGAATCATCTCGAAAGTACTTACATTCTCCCAAGTAAAGCTTAGTACCCGTGGCATTGTCAGTAATAAAGTCAGTCCCAGCAACTCCGTCAACATCAATTGGTACAGTTGAGCAACGTTCATTAGGAGATCCGTTGCACGAAACACCTTGAACCTGAGCTTTGGCCCAACAAGATTCTTGCAACTTCGCTTCCACGTTGTGCTTTACAACCTCAACGTCATAAAAATAGCCTTTGATGGGAAATACTGTTGCTGTTTCCTTTGCACCATAAAAGTTATGTGTCTGATTTTTGTCTGACACAACTCCGACATTCTTTACGAAGACAACTCTTAAATAACCGAAACCTGATCCAGTGGTGTAACTTGATATAGGGTTAGCTGTCGCAGCTCTTTGCTTAGAGGTTATTTCCTCAGCACGAGTGAGAAGTGCCATCTCTTTGATATAAACATTAAAGGTCTTAAATTTTACACCTATAAGAGCAAATGGTGTTTGTGACATATCTGATGACATTCTAATTGCTTCAATTTGATCTCCAGGTGACATACCAATGAAAGTGGCATCACAGGCCTCTTTATCACTCAGGGTTTGACGAATGATATTAGCAACGTCACCTTGTTCAGCTTTTAGTTCCATTGTTTTTTGCTGTTTGATTTGATTGTCAGTCATTTTCATCATCGTCACAGCGAGTCCTGCACTCAAACCGACTGCAACCATTACTTGAACAAGTGAAAAACCACCCTCGCGCTTTATCTGACCATTGCTCATAACTGGATAGCCTTTATATATTGGCGACAAAAAGTTTATTTTGCCCCTATAAGTTACCGAAATATCAGATACTTAGTTAATCTTATCCCAAAATCTCGTACTTCCATTATAATCAATAATATCTAAAACCCATTTCTTTTTTTTCCAGAGGAATTATGAAAATTCGAATATCGGCGATCTGCCTTCTAGTTATTATGAGTATTCATGCCCATGCTCAGGTGGCGATGATTCCAACAGTCAATTCAATGACTAACGCGAGCCTTTGGACGGCCCTTACAACCATTGATGTAAGCTCCAATACCATGTTTGGTAAATGCCGAGTTCTTATCGCCACGAGCTGCGCTAACTGTTTTTGCGATTATTATTTTCGGGCAAATATAGCAGGCAGTTATGGGATGTATGGTTGGCCTAAAAATCCTTCTTCTGGAGACAGCACGGGCTGTCTTGGTAATGGCTGTTGGGGCGGTTATACGTCCGCTATGTGTACATCTGATAATAAGGCCAATGCCCGAGCAATGTTATTAGATGCTCTTAATAAAAATGCCTGCGGAAATCCAGTTCCCCCCATCGTTACTGGTGGAGTCGGACTTCGAGAATCTTCACAATTCTTTTTTGTAAATCCAGATCAAAACGGTGGACTAATTGAGTGCGGAACGACCAAACTTGGTGGCCAGGTAGGAACTGACCTACAATTTACTGTGCTTCCCAAATCTATTTGTGAATCTGCCTACCATTTGGCACTTGTTAACGCCGCCAATAAGAATGGAAATGCAAAATACATTACTAAAGCACAGCTACTACAGAATTCACTTACTACAGGTGATATTCAAAATGCATCTGCAGTAGCAGGCCAATTAATGGAGAGCTATAGCCTCTTTAATCTTGCGGGCCTTCAAGGATTTTTGGACTATAGTGACACGCAGTACAACGCTATGTCTTTTGCAGATGTTGCTCTTTTTTATGTTGCGGCCGGTGAAAATTCGAACATCCTTCCAGCTGCAGTTAAAGCAAGAGTGATAATTTCCAAATTTGATACAGCCCGAGTTGCAGGTGATATATACATTGTGACTTCAGAAATTGAAGCCGCCAGAATAATACTCACGGGAATGCTAGGTGGGGTTGTGAACGGTCAAAAATTTGGGTCTTTAAGTGAAGCAGTTAAATACCTAAAGGAAAACCCTCAAAGTAATCAGCAGAAATCCAAATCTAATTATTAAACCTTGATGCGAGCATTGGCCTTACGAAGTCGTTCGGCCAATGTCATAACCAAGATCTCAAGCCACTTTGGTTGAGTTTTGAAAATGTTATCAATGGTTTCTTGAGGAATCTCGATCAACTCACAATCAGTGATGGCCCTGACGGTAGCACTTCTAGATTCTTTATCCAGAAATGAGATTTCGCCAACAAGCTCACCTTCGTAAACGTGGCCCAAAATGACTTCTTCATTCTGACGTTTTTTTGTTACAACTAACTGTCCCTGCTGAACCCAAAACATACTATTGGAGTGCTCACCTTCACGGATGAGTTGCTGATTTGCCTTAATGCTTACCTTAGATGCCATTAGTGTCCTCCGACAGTATTGAGATACTCATGATAGCTGCCTGGATAAAAGGTTACTCCACCTTTATTAACTTCTGCAACCTGAGTCGTAAGTTGTTTCAAGAAGTGACGATCATGGGACACTATGAGCATTGTACCATCAAAACCCTTAAGGGCATCAACCAAGACTTCGCGAGAGCGGATGTCTAAATGGTTGGTGGGCTCATCCAAGATAAGTAGATTGCATGGATTAGTAAGTATTGTGGCCAAAATAAGACGAGATTTCTCCCCACCCGATAAAACGGAAACTTTTTTCTCTACGTCATCTCCTCGAAATAAAAATGCCGCAAGAAGACTTCGTAAATATCCATCAGACTTATCCTGTACACGGCTACGTACTTCTTCAAAAACTGTTTTCTGGGGATTAAGAACATCCATTGAATACTGACTAAAATAACCAAGTTGAACATTAGCACCAACTTCGGCCTTCCCCTCAGTAGCATCGGTTAATCCCGCTATCACTT
>JBILYY010000242.1:0-3800 GCA_044377495.1 Bacteriovoracaceae bacterium
TCCAGTCCCAACGATCAGTTGTACGAGCTTCGGCCCACATATCATGCTGTAAGATGCCCTTAGAGATTGGAGAACCTTCGTAAGAATCATAATGACCATCTTTCTTCGCAAGATCAGCTGAAGAGCTAAGAGCTGCATAGTAGATCGTCTCGAAAATTTCTTTGTTCACTTGACGAGCTTCAGCTGAATCAAATGGTAAGCGAAGTTTAAAGAAAGTATCAGCTAGACCCTGAACACCAATCCCTATTGGACGGTTTTTCATGTTCGAGTAACGAGCTTCTTCCACCGGGTAGTAGTTAAGATCGATAATTTTGTTAAGGTTACGAGTCACTTGATAAGTTACTTCGTAGAGCTTTTTATGATCAAACTTTCCGTTCTCAACAAACTTAGGAAGAGCAATTGAAGCAAGGTTACAAACTGCAATCTCTTTTTCCGAAGTATACTGCATGATTTCAGTACAAAGGTTTGAAGACTTAATTGTTCCAAGGTTTTTCTGGTTAGATTTTTCATTAGCTGCATCTTTGTACAACATGAAAGGCATACCAGATTCAATTTGACATGAAATAACCTTGAACCAAAGATCCCGAGCTTTAATCACTCTAAGACCACGGCCTTCAGCTTCATATTTTTCATAAAGAGCTTCGAAAGCTTTTCCGTGACAATCAGCAAGACCTGGAGATTTGTTCGGGCACATAAGTGTCCAATCCGCATCCGCCTCTACTCTCTTCATGAATAGATCATTGATCCAAAGAGCATAGAATAAATCTCTTGCTCGAAGTTCTTCTTTACCGTGGTTTTTACGAAGCTCAAGAAAGTCTTCGATATCAGCATGCCAAGGCTCAAGATAAATAGCGAAAGCACCCTTACGTTTGCCGCCGCCCTGATCTACGTAACGAGCTGTATCGTTGAATACGCGAAGCATAGGAACGATACCGTTAGAAGTACCGTTTGTTCCGCGGATGAATGAACCTTTGGCGCGAACATTATGAATTGAAAGACCAATACCACCAGCAGACTGAGAAATAAGTGCAGTCTGTCTTAGTGTTGAGTAGATTCCATCGATGGAATCATCTTTCATTGCTACCAGGAAGCATGACGACATCTGCGCCTTATTAGTACCGGCATTAAATAAAGTTGGAGAAGCGTGAGTGAACCAGCCCTCAGAAATAAGGTGATAAGTTTTGATGGCTTCTTCAATGTTTCCAATTTGTACTCCTAGGGCAACGCGCATGAAAAGGTGTTGAGGACGCTCAACAATCTTTCCGTTAACTTTTAATAAATATGATTTTTCTAGTGTTTTAAAACCGAAGTAATCGAATTCAAAGTCACGAGAGTAAGCAATTTCAGTAGAAATTCTATCCTTGTACTCACGTGCGAATTCATAGATCTCTTTAGAAATGAGAGGCTGCTTTTCTTTATTGTATTCACTTTCATAATTATAGAGAGTGTCGAAAGTCTCCATGAATGAATCAGAAGTTGAACGGTGAAGATTTGCAACAGCAATTCGGCCTGCCAGGCGGGCGTAATCCGGATGAACCGAAGTCATATAAGCAGAAACTTCCGCCGATAAGTTATCCAGTTGATCAGTTGTAATGCCATCAAACAGACCATTAATGGTACGTTTGGCGATTTGCATAGCATCTACGTATTTTGAATCTAAGTTATACGTTAACTGAGAAATACGGTGAGTGATTTTATCAAATTGAACAGGTTCACTTTTTCCTGAGCGTGTTGTTACGAACATATATGTGTCTCCCCTCGAAAACTTTTAAAATTAAAAATCAATATCTGTTGAAAAAGCAAAATTATTACCACCAGCTTCCTTAGTTGAATTCACAACCCCAGCTTTTTGGTACTCAGAAACCTTACGCTCGAAGAAGTTCGTCTTCCCTTGCATAGAAATCAGCTCCATCCAGTCAAATGGGTTTTTAGCATTGTAGATTTCTGAGTAGCCAAGCTGTCTCATCAATCTGTCAGCGCAAAAACGGATATAATCTTTCATCATGTCTGAATTCATTCCAATCAATGAAACTGGAAGTGCTTCAGTGATAAACTCGCACTCAAAATTAACCGCTTCAGTGATCAATTCACGAATACGAAGTTCAGATGGCTTATTTTTGATATGGTCACGGTAAAGTAAGCAAGCAAAGTCAGTGTGAAGACCTTCATCACGAGAGATAAGCTCGTTAGAGAAAGTCAGTCCTGGCATCAATCCGCGTTTTTTCAACCAGAAGATTGAACAAAAAGATCCAGAGAAGAAAATTCCTTCAATTGCAGCGAAGGCCACTAGCCTTTCAGCAAATGAATCATTTCCATTAATCCACTTCATCGCCCAGTCAGCTTTCTTTTTAATACATGGAATATTGTCGATAGCATTCAGAAGATAATCTTTCTGTTTAGCATCTTTAATATATGTATCAATTAATAGACCGTAAGTTTCAGCGTGGATATTTTCCATGGCAATCTGGAAACCGTAGAAAGCGCGAGCTTCCGGAATCTGAACGTCGTTATAAAAACGAAGTGCAAGGTTCTCATTTACGATGCCATCAGAAGCCGAGAAAAACGCTAATATATGAGAAATATAATGACGCTCTTGATCGTTAAGATTATTCCAATCATTTAAGTCGGAATAAAGATCAATCTCTTCTGCCGTCCAAAAACTGGCCATCGACTTCTTGTACATATCCCAGATGTCATTGTGCTTGATCGGGAAAAGTACAAAGCGATCGTTAGATGGCGTAAGTAGCGGCTCTGTGTTCGTGTTGTTTAAGTTCATACCCCAACTCCTTCTTCATGATGTGTGTGGTGGTGTTAATAAATCCGTCTTATATTCAGCGTAGTAGGACTTCTGACAATTGAAAAGCGAAAAACTACATATAGTGTGTTTGACATTTTTTTGACGGTTTTTATAACTAGATTTAGTGGAATTATCCGATAAAATTTCTCGAGAAATAGGCCTAAAAACAACAATTTCTTACATGTAAACGTGCGCCATTTCCTTCTTCTTTACAAAAGAAATTTAAAGATTGATGCATGGCCGGATAAATTTCCAAAAATAACGGCAATTTTTTCCGAATATAGTGAACTCACTCGTCTCTTCGTGCCCATAAACGAACTTTTCCATTTGTTTATAAATAAAAAATAATATCTGAAATATTAGGAAATTCTATATGTAGAAATCTGCATTTCTTTCGATAAGTCCTCTACACCAGCAGGGGGTTCTTTTGATTTTCTACACGCTTCAGGGTCCAAAATATAAGCTTGAAATACACGATGATAAAATCAAGCTCACAAAGAAAGCGTGGTGGAGTGTCTTTAGTTCCAAAAATGAAATCCTGGAATGGAAGCTAGATGAACTTTCACAGTTTCAGATTGCTGTTCCTAAATTCATCTGGGGCAAACTTGAATGGGCCAGTTTCAATGGTAACAAGACCTCTTTTCGCTTTTCAACGAACGCCGTGATGATGGATAAGATAGAGAAATATGTGCATCGATTGATTCTCAAAAACGTTCAGCGCAGACAAAATGCAACACAAGCAAATACTAAAGAGTCTCGTTTAAAAATTGTTGATTCAAAAGCGGCCTAGATTATCTTGCGATGGCCACAGTTTCACCACCATCATTTGTCACAATGATTTGATCCTTGCCGATTGAGTACTCTATTTTACGAGCATTTTTGAAAGATGATGGTAGAGCTAAATTTCTCACAGGTGCCGGTGAACGGGATGCGTTTTCCAAAGATAATACATTAATGCGATTCTTAACGGTATCGAGCGTGAACAGTTCCTGATGTGCTTCAT
>JBILYY010000255.1:0-3459 GCA_044377495.1 Bacteriovoracaceae bacterium
GCTCCGAGCGCTCGAAATCACCAGGAGAATTCCCCCACTCATTGTCAGGAATATTTCCTTTAAAATAGGTCATCCAATTGTCACGATTAGTTTGAAAGTGCATACGCTTAACAGGAGTCTCAACTCCAACAAAGGCCTGAAACAGTTTAGACACGAGTTCCGAGCAATAAAATTTCTCTGCTCCATTTTCATCAAAATTATTCCAACGAAAATCATGGTCGTATTTTGCACCTAAAAAATCTTCATCAAAAGTTTTCATAAAGTCAGCGGCAGCATTTTGAATATCTTCTGAAAGCTCATCATTTCTAAACCTAAGCACCATGATCATCTGTCCAGGCTCAGTTTTGGAATTAAAATTTGCCAGACTTATTTTTCGAACTGTTCCAAAAGCCTCACCAATTATTATTTCAGGTTCAACGGCCAGAACCACACCCACATGCGAATAAATCGTCTCTTCCTCGGCCTCAATCAGTGAACAGGCCCAGCATTTCAAAGGCTGCAGCAGCACATCTCCTACCCTTAAAGCTGGAGACGTCCTAGCTTGAATACCTAGAGAGATCAGGAGAAAAAATAGAGACATGAGCTTGATCATTAAATTCCTAATTATTAAGCAACATTCTAACTTCAGAAATAGGCTTCGAAAACTTCTTTTTTTTCCTGAATAAGCTTATGAAATCAAAGCCTAAATGCCTTTTCCATTCTTTCTTGCTCAGATCTTCCAATTCCATATTTTGAAGCAATGCTTTTCCACAAACTTACTTCGCTCTTCACTTTTATTAGAATTTCATCAGCTTTCTTTGAGGTAAGTCTGAAATCCTGAGCGACACTTTTGGCAAGATCATAATCAAGCGCATTGCTGTCGTATGATATATTGAGACTAAGACCATCTGCTTGTTCATTCGGGTTAATATCATAGGCCGGAGAAAGCTCCCATCCCTCTTTTGATAATAAGAATCCATGATTTCGAAGATGGTCGTCCGAGTTTGAAACTGCAATTGAAAATACAATTCTCCTCCACAATTCTTCCAAGTCTCTACCAACCTTGCTCGGAGCTCCTTTTGAAATGATAAAATCAACAAGTTCTAAATAACTAGCACCAGATTGATAATTATTGCCGTCTTTATGCTCCAGTAGTGTCATCGCTGATGCGAAATGAATTCTTTTCCCGTCTGAAGTGCGGTCGAACCTTTTGGTCAAAAATGTATGATGTTTGTTTGCAAATTTTTGGGCCTTTGCTTCCGATGCATTTATTCCGCATTTTTTGGCCATTTCATAAACGACTGCTTCCCAAGCACCAACATCTTTCAAATCATCAAGACTTGGAAATTTTGCAATCCATAAATGGCCTTGAGGATCTAGCACACTTGCTTTAGGCCTAGCTCCTCCAAGGGGAGATCCGGGAGCAAATAAAAGTTTTAGCTGGGCTGAAAATTTTGGATCATCTTCTGAACCAGCGTTTTCTAAAAATAAGCTTGCTTGTTCTAATTCTCTAATTGAAGTCCATGGTGGAGAAGGATTATTTTTATGATCATCAAGAAAAGGCCCGTCAATTTTAAATCTCACCCCTCCTTTTCTTGTTTGATCATAAACACCCAATAAATAGTCTGATGCCATTAAAGTTTTGACTGCTCTTACTTCTTCTTTTGCCAAGAGAGCTTCTCTTCTGAGCATCAGCGTTCTTCCCCATCTGTCAGGAGAAGAATCTAAAAAAACGCCAAAACTTTCTAATTCGTCTGGAGCATAAAATTTACCTGAAAGGAGTTGAAGCTTCGGATCGATTTGAAATTTAAATTCACCCTGAATCCATTTCAGATCATATTCAAAAGAAAATACTTCCTTTCCTCTTGTAATAGAGGCCGTGAGTACTCCAATTCTCTGTGGTTCAGGCATGAAATACCAATCTGCCCAGACCTCGATTATTCTCATTTTGTATCCTTATACAAATCCAACAACTCACCGGCCTTAGGTTTTTTTGGCGCACGCTTCTTTGGTTCAAGTTCTAAATCTTGTAGTTTCCTTCCTAACAAATCATCTTTTGCGACGAGAGAAATATCTTCAGCTAGATTTAAACAATGAAGAACATTCGCAATCGCTCCGATACTAACTCCTGGCCCACCATTTTCGATTGCAACAACGGTATTCAAAGATATTCCCGCTCTCGCGGCCACAGCTCTAAGCGATAGATCACGTCGTAGTCTGGCCATTTTGATGTTGTTACCTAGCTTGATCAGTAGTCTCTTGGTAAGTGGTGACGACATCACTGTCTTTTTCATAAACATCCTTTAAATGATACAAAACAAACCATTTGTATCATTATATAGGTCCTTAAGCTAAAAACTCTATCGGTTTATTCAACTCAAATTTAAATAAGTACGCATTAGGTGATACATTAGTCGCACTTTGTATCATTTAATTGCCTGTTATGATCGCCATTTCTTATTTATGCCAACTTTATAGGTCAACATACTTGCCTGAGTCGATCGCCGGATAAAAAATCAAAAACGACACCTAACCAACCGAAATTGCTGCAAACATTGCTCTTCATTTTCAACCGGCAAAGACTCACCTATGAAGGAAAAGCATGTCAGCGATTATAATAACTTAATTGATTTTAATTCCTTAGGGGACCTTATGAAGACTGTTATGAAATTTCTCTCGCTCTTACTTTGCTTTGAGCTTGTGATCAGCCCAGTGCAGGGATCACTTTTTCTGCCAGCTGTAGCTTTGGCCGAAACATGTCCTGCAGGACAAGCATGGAGTGATGCTGTTGGGAGATGCCAAGTAACAGCGGACACCATAAATGACAACAACGCTGTTGATGCTTGCGGAGACGATAAAGCGTGCTTAGAAAAAGTTGCTAAAGATAAATCAGGAGTGACTGGCGAGAATCCTTTCTCTGACGGGACTGGGACTTCTGCCACTTGGGGTAAAAATGGATCTGGATCAGTTGCGAGTGCAGTAGCGATTGGTATTCCTCTCCTGATTGTTACATCAGTTCTTCTTTCTCACAAAAAGCGAAAGACCGCCGGATCAAGCAATAGATGCAGACCTGCTTCGCTTCTCTTGATGTACGCTGCAGCTGGAGCGCTTGGTGTGGGAGAAATTTATGGTTATTTTCACCACAAATCAGAATTAGATAAAATGCAGAAAAAGTGGGATGCCACTGTCGTTCATAAAGAAGGCTCTGGAATTGATAAACGAAAAACAGAAGCTACTGAAGCTCAATCTCAAGCATTTGAATATCTAGCTCAAAATGAAGATTTAGTTGCTAGTACTGCTAAGACGAAGAAAGGTTTTTATATTGCTGCAACTTCACTATTTGCAGCAGGTGCCATTGCAGCGACTGTTGAGCAGGTACAGTTGGGGATTGCGAAAAAAGTTTTAACCCCTGCAGCTGCAGCAGCTGCAACTGCTGCTAAAGACACTACTTATCCTCAAAGAGCAGAGCAGGCTCGTCAA
>JBILYY010000243.1:0-3790 GCA_044377495.1 Bacteriovoracaceae bacterium
ACATTTCCAACAGCCTCAAAATAGCGACCGTTATTTTTCCGATACGCTTTATCAGAATAGACGTTTACTTTGTCACCAAGAGTTAGTTGAGGTTTATCAGTTGCGCAGTAGAGGTTGGAGTTCGCCCAAAAAATAATAAGAACCAAGCACCAAAACTTTTTGGTGTGTCCATCCTTGAACATGTTCCGCAATATTTTCAACAAACGTTAATCCTTCATCGCCAGTGAGCTTTTCTAAAACATCCCGAGGGCAGGCCTTAGGATGCTTAAAAGCGGTAACAAAAACCTTCCCTAATTGTGCTTGTTTAAGCATCTTCAACATGGCCTTTATGTCTTTTTCGCTTCGTTTCGAAAAAGAAGTCACTACGGCATCAAAAGGAGAATCCTTAGAATTATAATTCGCTGAGTGTAGAAATTGAATCAGTTTTCTCACTCCATCCACATTGTGTGATCCAAAAAGTCTCCAATCATTGCTCCCGCGGACTGTTTCTCCCCGAAAAGTCAGTGATTCGGAGGAAGATTCCCAGTTTTTTGCCCTAAGTTCTGCCCCTGTGAGAGAACAAAATGCTGCATGCGCTAAAAATTGATTCCTTTTTGAAAACTCAAAGGCCGGAATGTTGATCAATTCCCCTAAATCGACATGATTTACATTAAGCAGGGCCGCCTTATAAGCAGCTCTCTCTCTCAAGTAATGGAGGTCTAGATAACTAATCAACTTCGAATGAGGTCTTAAAACGCCCATTTTTTCTTCCAAAATCAAATCGTAGCGCTCGCCAAGAAACTCCTGGTGATCACGTGAAATTGAACTCAAAAGAACTAAGTCAGCGTCCAAAGCATTAACGGCGTCCAATCTTCCGCCCAACCCCACTTCCAAAAAAAGATACTGAGGAGATTTTTTGACCGCCCAACGGCAAAAGACATAAAAAAGAAATTCATAATAGGTCAGATGATAATTTTCTTTTTGAACAATATGGTGACTCTCCAAAAAGAGCTCAGCGAGTTCAGCCATCTGAATATTTCCCACTTCTGAGGAAAAACGCTCTGAAATGGAGTGAATGTGTGGGGAAGTCCATGTGCAAAACGTAGAATCTAGAAAATGCTGACTCAGGCGATGAGTCGTTTCACCTTTTCCATTAGTGCCAGCGATGATAACGATTTTTGAACGATGAAGGTCTTTTTTTAAATCTGCCAAGGCGTGACTTATTCGCTTCAGGCCGGGCGTAAAAACTTCCAACCCGTAATGGAAAAAAACCCAATCCTCAAGATTTTCAATCATACTTCAGGTGAAAACATTTTTACAAAAAAGCTGAGTTCTTTTTTGAGTTCCTTACGATGAATAATTCGGTCAATAAATCCGTGGTCCTTTAAAAATTCAGAGCGCTGAAATCCTTCAGGAAGAGTTTGGCGAATTGATTGCTCAATGACTCGAGGACCAGCAAAACCAATAAGGGCCCTAGGTTCTGTAATATTAATATCTCCCTGCATCGAAAAACTTGCAGCACATCCACCAGTCGTCGGGTCAGTTAAAAGAGAAATATAAGGGATACTATGCGCCTTAAGCCTTGCTCTTGAAGCTGATGTTTTCGCTAGCTGCATAAGAGAAAGAATCCCCTCTTGCATCCGAGCTCCACCAGAACAAGAAACAACAATCACAGGGATTTTTTTATCAAAACCAATATCCATTGCAAGAGCAATTTTTTCACCAGTCACGACACCCATTGAACCACCCATAAAACGAAAATCCATCACAGCTAGTGCGACAGGTTGTCCATCAATGGTTGCAGTTCCACAAACTGTTGAATCTTTCATCCCAGTTGTTTTAATCGCTGCCTGAAGTCTTTGGGCATATGGCATTTTGTCTTGAAACTGAAGTGGATTATTAGAAATTAAATCTGGGGATATTTCTTCGAAGCTGTTTTCATCTGTCATAACGACAATGCGCTCGTAAGCAGAAACACGATAGTGGTAATCACAAAGAGGACACACGTGCATATTTTCTTCAAGTTTTTCGGCCTGAAGAATTTCTCCACATTGGTTACATTTTTTCCAAATGCCAACGGGTGAACTACTCGCGAGTTTTTTAACGTTCTTAAGTTTTGGGTTCTTGACCTGATGAAACCATCCCATCTGTAGTCCTTACCTTAGGTATTTAAAACCCCATCTTAATTCCTTTAGGTACTGTTTGAGAAGGAAAATGCCTCTTATCCTTGGCAGTAAACCCTTGAAAAGAGGATAAGCGCATACATAAGCCAACGAAAACTCATAAGAACAGGACAACCTTAAGTTTTAGGCCCCTCCAAATGAATTAGTCAGTTATATTCTTAAGAAATCATCCCATACACCGATAAGCTCCCTAAGGTGAACTATATGCAAAAAATGTTAATTTTGATTCTGGCCCTCATTTCTCTTTCCGTCCAGGCCCGGGCCAACTGGAATCCCTACAGTATGAATCACGAGCGCTTCGTTCACTTAAGTGAAGAAGATAAACGTGCAGTCATTATTAGCACCATGGAACTCATGGTAGAACTTGAATCGAAATATCAGCATGAAGTTAAAACAACTGGTTTTTCTTTTGAACGTTTTCAAAAATTTGTTCACGTGATTCAGAAGTTTCAAAATTTAATTTTTAATAATGCTTACGCGGCAGGTTCACCAGGGCCGACCATTGCACTGACTAAACTTGCAGACCAGTTTTCAAACCTATTAAAAACCCTTGGGACCAATGGTTGCGTAATTGGTGGATATGTTTCAATCATGGAAAATACAAGTGGAGTGCCGTATTGTCGCCACCCTTCCACGTTAGGAAAAAAAGCCACAAGCGCAACTTTTACCCAAGAAATGCGCGATCAAGAATTGGCAGTAAATAAAGCTTACTTATCTATAGGTGGTACCTGTGTCGGTCCCAAATGGATTAGCTGTAATCCTGTTATTTTTGGTTATCAAAAAGCCTCTACTCCAATCTGTGTCGAATCAAGCTCACTTACCGGGGGTAAAGGTCACAACATCTCATATGAATGTATGAAGAAATCTTTAGCAGAGCCTGGTAAACAAGATCGAATCGATATTATTACCAATGCAATGGCAGAAGCTAAGCCGGCCAGTGGTGAAAAATTGAATGCTTTTGATAAAGTCCATAGTTTCATATTTCGGACATGTGTCTGTGGAGACTCAGGCATTAATTCCGATTATATGGCATACATGAAGCCTCACCGTACTTGTTTCGGAATGATGAATACTTTACGAGTCGTTAATAATAAAGAATGCGAACAGGTTAATGCAACTCTGAAGACTGAGTTTCCAGATGAGTGGCAAAAGTACTTCGGGAAACAAGGGACATTTGATACTTACGATCCAGTAAGAACGACACCATTTGATAGCGATTACGAGAAGCTAATTAATCACGATCAAGTGCAAGCGATCTGTGCTGGAACACCAGTGATTGTTGCTGTAACACCACCAGTAACTATTACTAAGGAACTTGATAAGTCAGTATGGGACTGTAAAACTTCATGTACCCCGCAAGCAGCAGTCGAACCCTCGATTGAGAAAAAGATGTCATGTGAAATAGTTAGTGCTGGTTGGAATACAACCAAGGCTGGTCAAACTGAATCACTATTCACAGACGCTCTAAAAAAAGGTGACAAGTACCCAATTGAAGACGCTACAAAATCTGTCTTCAATGTCAAAGTGAAGGACCCTACTGACCCAACTAAAGAGATAGAAAAAGAATGTCCGATGGAACCAGAGACTGAAGAGGCCGGGCCATCGTGTAGCATTCTTGTTGTAAACGA
>JBILYY010000115.1:0-10688 GCA_044377495.1 Bacteriovoracaceae bacterium
CTTTTGATTCTCTATCTGCCAATGCTGTTGGCTCTTTTAAATTTAGTCAAGCAGCTGTTCCATTGAATTCAACAGATGCTATTAACTTAAATTTTTGGCTCACGCCCTCTAACCTAGTTGACTGGGCCGCTAAAGTCATAAATCTTTCAACGTATCACTATCGTGGTCCATACAGGCAGGTAAATAAGTCTGGATGGCACTTTAAGTTTGCTGATCCTGTCGGCCCAAATCGTTTATTTAAAAACAGTCGGCCCTACACTGGTCCAGATGTTGCTGTTCCTGGTTATGAAGGATCGTATGCCACTGCTGGAACGGTTGCAACTGGTGCAAGTTGTTCAACTGATTCTCAATGTATTACTCGTTACTGCAATCCAAGTACAAATAAGTGTGCGCAAGCAAGCGTTTATTACGGCTCGTATATGTTTCCATTAGCAACTCAAATGAGTCTTGCAGCAAACGTACCACACCTAAGTTCAGCTGCGTGGAATGAACCAAGAACGGAGACAACACTTGTTATTCCAGATAAGACTTTGTGGATGGACGGATCTAATGCTCGAGCTCAAAGCAAAAATGCGGATCTTGAGCATGTGGGATCTTGTAACGTTTCGGCTACGATTGAAATAATTGCTAAAGATGATAATAATAATGAATATGTCATCGCCTTAACAGATGAAGTTAAACTCCAGTTAGTCCGTCCTATTCAGCACTATACGGATAGTGGCAATGACGTTCTCTATTCGAATTTTAAAACTTGTGCCTCCAATGCGTCTTGTGGTGGAAGTGAATGTTGTTTTAATAATCGTTGCTGGGATGAGACTTTAGTTTCCCAGTGCTATGATTCTTCAAATACTCAGGGCAATCATCAGATTGGTGAATCTTGTTTAAATGACTTGGAGTGTACTAGTTTATGTTGCAACAATAGTTCTGGCCTATGCGCTCCCCATAACACGATTTTAAATCCGGCAGTTATGTGTAGTAAGCCAATTGGTGATTTTTGCATAGCTAAAGAATGGTGCCAAAAAACTCCAATCATAACTTGTTTAATTGTCAGTACTGGAACTAATGCTCTTGGTGAAACGACTTGCCGTCAGCAGTGTTATACCACAAGTGAGTACGGCGAGTGCAAGGCCGGCGTATGTATAGCGCCATTTCAGGACGTGATTCCAGTCTTCGATCCTAATGCCGCTAATGCCTGCGACGGCGCTGTTCCACCACCCAGTTTTTAATCATTGATACCCGCTATGAAGCTAGTGCATAATGGAAGCTCTAGGAGAGTGCCTTTTATGTCATTACCAACATCGCAAGACTGTATTCTTGACCACATTGCTATTGCAGTCAAAAGTATCTCAGCTTCTCAAAAAATCTATGAGGATCTAGGAATGACTTTTTCAGGGGCCATTGAAGAGGTTGTGGATCAGAAAGTGTTGACAGCCTTTGCGCAAATTGATGTGAACGCTCATATTGAATTACTTGAACCCACCTCCAATGAATCTGCTATCCATAAATTTATAGAGTCTAAGGGTGAAGGTATTCATCATCTTTGTTTTAAAGTTTTAAACGTTAAAAACAAAACTCTTGAACTGAGTCAGAAAGGTTATAAGTTTATTTATCCCGAGCCAAGAATCGGTGCTGGAGGGTGTTTGGTCAATTTCATTCATCCTAAGTCTACCGGCGGAGTTTTAATTGAAATATCTCAGAGGCCTCAAATATGAATCAGCATCAGTTTAGTGCTCCCCCCTTAACCAAAATTAATAAAATTATTCTAATCGCCGCGGGGGCTTGTTTTTTACTTTTTTCAATTTTAAAAGCGGTCGGAGCTTACAATCTTGTTGGTCTTCTGGGACTTTCGGCTACAGGCCTAACGAATGGATTTATTTTCCAGCTAATTACCTATCCCTTAATTGAAGTAAATCTTATGGGGTTTATTTTTAATGCACTTGTTGTTTGGTTTATTGGATCAGAGTTAGAGAAACAGTGGGGAAGTAAAATTTATGTGAGATTTCTTCTCATTAATATTATTGGGGTTGGAATTATATACTCCTTAGTTAATGTACTTTTTTTTGGCACTAATACGGGCGCAATTCCTCTTCATGGTTTAACTGGAATTAACTTCGCTATGCTAATTGCTTACGCTCTTTTATATCCTGATCGCCAGATGTCACTCATGATGATTTTTCCTATGCGGGCACGAACCTTTTGCTGGATTTTGGCAGGGATAGAGGCCTATATGGCGCTCTTTTCAAATCTTAATTCCGCCTGGGCCCATTTATTGGCGATGGGGATCAGTTATCTTATTATCCGATTCCAGACCAAGCCTTTGGTGCGGATGGCCCTAAATGCGACATTTTCGACGAAGAAGCGGAGCAAAAGCCACCTTTACGTAGTTAAAGATGAGGACCAGAAACCACCCAAGTTTTGGCAATAAGCATCATAGTAAGGAATTCTGAGGAGTTCTTGCCTAAGTCTGTGCGCAGTGGTACAAAAAGTTTCGTTTAAAAGTGGGGACTTATGAAATTAAGATTAGCTCTTGAAGAAAAACTTATGGATGCTCGTGTTCGTGACCGCCTTCTATCTGAAGGAAAAATCACTAAGGAACAAGTTAAAAAATATCTTGATTCTCTTCCTGATGAAACTAAAAATTCAGTACCTCTAGACCAAGAAGAAGTTAAAAACCTTCAATAGTCTTACTGAACGACAAATCCAGAAAAATATATTTGTTTCACAACAGGTTGACCGAACTTGGCGTTGATCTGTTTCTTCAGTTTATTTTCCAATAAAATTTTTCCAGACAAAGTATCCAAATCTTCCGGTGCAAGATGAGAAGCGGTTTCAATGAGTATATCTTTAAGCAGGTATTCGTTCGCCTTGATCAGTTCTTTTTGATCATTGTGAAACGGCAGGATATTCATTTCAACATCGAGGTAGCGAAGACGAGTTTCACGTGAGTGAAGGTTAACCACAAATTTTTTCATCGGTAGTGCCTGAACTTGTGCCTGTTCAGCCGCATTGGTTTTAAGACTTTCGGCTTCGGCGGCCTGATTTGTTGGCTCAGGTTTAATCATATTGTGGGCATAATAAACAAGACCGGCACCGGCCAAGACAACGACTAAATTAAGAATAATGAGAATCTTTTGAACTTTACCCATGAACTAATCATAGCATGGAGCTGGAATAACGCAATCAGTGGAAATGAAAAGGGGCCCGAAGGCCCCCGTTCTAAGGCTTAGAGATATTTGTCTAATTGAAGGGGAGTAAATGGAAGATCAAGATCCTTCGCCACTTGCTCGTAAACCAGCTTACCTTTGTAGATGTTCACTCCTAAACGAAGTGGTTTATCTTTCATGATTGCCCTGTCAACACCATCACGGGCAATCATACGGGCATACTTAAGTGTTACGTTAGTTAGGGCGAACGTTGAAGTACGGGCAACCGCACCTGGCATATTGGCCACGCAATAATGAACAACTCCGTCGATGACGAAAGTTGGATTTTCATGCGTAGTTGCTTTACATGTTTCAATGCAACCACCTTGGTCAACGGCGATATCTACAACGACTGAACCTTTTTGCATTCTAGAAATCATGTCACGAGTAACTAGCTTAGGGGCCTTTGCACCAGGAACCAACACAGCACCAATCACAAGGTCAGATTGAAGAACAGCATCTTCAATATTTTGTGAGTTAGAGAAAACAGTGTTCACTTTGTTTTCAAAAAGATCATCAAGTTCAGCAAGACGTTTTGTAGAGAGATCAATCAGGGTAACATCTGCACCCATACCAATCGCCATTTTTGCAGCGTTAGTACCCGCGATACCACATCCAATGATTGTGACTTTAGCACGACGAACACCTGGTACTCCTCCGAGAAGAATACCTTTTCCACCTTTATCCAGCTGGAGATAAGTTGCACCAACTTGAACTGACATACGACCTGCAACTTCTGACATCGGAACCAAAAGAGGAAGAGAGTTATCTTCCAGTTGAATTGTTTCATAAGCAATACAAGTTGAACCTGACTTCATCAAACCTTCAGTTTGTGGTTTATCGGCAGCAAGATGTAAATAGGTGTAAAGAATGTGATGAGGCTTAAGCAAGGCAATCTCATTTGCTTGAGGTTCTTTTACTTTGATTATCATTTCGCCTACAGCAAAAGCATCTTCAAGTGTTGCAACAATTTTTGCACCGGCCTTGACGTATTCTTCATCAGTAATACCAATCCCCATACCTGCATTATGTTGTACGAAAACTTCGTGACCATCTTGCACCAGTTGACGAGCACCACTTGGAACTAGGCCAACACGGTTTTCATTGTTTTTAATTTCTTTTGGAACAGCAATCTTCATGGGATCTCCCTGCTTGAGTAATTTTTAAGAGTGAAATAATGTGAGCTAATTTTACTTGGTTTTTGAGTTTAAGAATAGAGGAAGCTCTGTCCATCTACAGCAGGAAAGACATTCCTGCTGCCCCGTTTCTGTAGTTCTTTAGTCAGGTCAATATAGTCCAATTCATGACCCATATGGGTGAGAACAGCAGTCTTGGGTGCAATTTCTTGAATATATTTAAGGGCAAGATCAAGGTGGAGGTGAGTCTGATGAGGCTTATATCTTAGGCAGTCTATAATAAGAATTTCAAGCTTAGCGTCACGAAAACTTTGTATAACTAATTCAGGAATTTCTCTGCAATCTATCATGTAGCCTAACTTGTTATGAATAAAACAAAGAGATTCCCCATGCCCATGAGGAAGTGCCCAAATCTGAAAAATTTCATTCGCAACGATGTTGGGGCCAGGGAGTAGTGGATGCAGATCGAGAATAGGAATTCCTCCACCGATGATGGGTTTATCAGCAAATACTTTTTCCCTCTGAAAGATATAAGGAAATTTGATAGTCAGTGAGTCAAGAGCATAGAGATCAGCGAATACCGGCAGTGGCAAAGAGCGTTTAAAACTGAAGGGACGTAAATCATCTACACCATGCGTATGATCTGCATGATCATGGGTAATAATGACGGCATCCAGCTTGGTCGTTTGAGTACGAAGTAGCTGAGTTCTAAGATCGGGTGATGCATCGATAAGGATATTTTTTGCCTGATTTGTTTCAAGGAGTATGGAAGTTCGGAGACGTTTATTTCTTGGATCGTTTGATTGGCAAACAGAGCAGTTACACCCTAAAATAGGAACACCTGTACTCGTACCTGAACCTAAAATCGTGATCTTGTTCATCAATGAGGATGTTACTATGAAATTCTGGTTAGCGCTATTCGCCCTGCTCATGGGCTGTTCTTCAGTGAAAGAAAATAAAACTCTTTCTAGCAACATCCACATAGATGTAGAGGAACTAAAACTTGATAATGGTTTGACTGCTTTGATTGTCAGCAATCCGAAGTTGCCAATTTTTTCTCTACAGCTCTTTTATAAAGTTGGTGGGAAAAATGAAGTTCCGGGAATTACTGGTGCCAGTCACTTTCTTGAACACATGATGTTTAAAGGCGCAAAGAAATATGGAAGTAATACCATGGACTTCATTATTGAAGGAAGTGGGGGATCGACAAATGCCTATACGACAAATGATCAGACTGTTTATTATGAAAATTTGCCTTCAACTGAACTTGAAAAAATTATTGATATTGAATCAGACAGAATGGAGAACCTCCTTCTCGACGTAGAAGCTTTCAATAAGGAAAGAGAAGTTGTTTTAGAAGAAAGAAAAATGCGCTATGAGAATTCTCCTCGTGGCCAGCTCTATCTGGAAATGATGCAAACTCTTTATAAAGGCACGCCATACGGTCGTTCAGTTATTGGTGATATTCCTGATCTTAAATCTGTTACCCGTGAGCAGATCTTTAAATACTTCAAGCGTTTCTACGCTCCCAATAACGCAACTTTAGTTCTTGTTGGGGATATTGACGTCAATAAGGCCAAGGCCATGATTCAGGAGAAGTTTGGAAAAATCGCCTCTTCTCCCTCTGTAGAAGAAGCACATAAGGAACTAAAAGACGAAGACTTCGTTCCAAATTTGAAAGTAGATCAAACGGTAGCTAGAAAGGGAGAGTCACCAAACCCGATTTTCATGCTGGCCTTTCCTACATATAAGGCCGGACACATTAAAGGTTATGCACTGGATGTCCTTTCATCGATTATTGGTTCAGGTAAAAGTGCCTCTCTAGTTAATCAATATATTCTTATCGAAAAACCGATTGCGACCTCGATGTATTCTGCTCACCAATCTTTGGACAAATCTGGTTTTTTCTTTATTGGTGGAGAACTAGTTAGAGGAGTTAAGCTCCCAGAGTTTCGCCAGGATTTGTTGAAAAATCTAAACGGATTCTGTGATTCAGAGATTACTCAGCGTAGCATCCAAAAAGTTAAAAACAATTATCTTACAGGCCTATATAGTGGACTTGATACGAATGCCGGTCTGGGATCTTTCTTGGGTGAAAGACAGATTGTTTTTAATGACTGGCGTTTTTATAAACAGGAGCTTGATTTGTACGAAAAGGTTACTGTCAATGATGTGAAGGCCCTCTGCAAAGAAACTTTTGTTAAACCAAGTGTTTTTGTCTCTGTCTGGAACATGCATAAGTGAGAATTATTATGAAAAATATACTTTCGATTTTCCTATTATTACTTTTATCAACCGCTGCATTGGGAGCTTCATTTCTTGATTCTGTTAAAAGAATGAAATGGGGTGACCTTGACGTTGTCTGGATTGAAGATAGCAAATTTCCTCGCTTCAATGCAGCCATTTATTTTCAAGATGGTTCTTTAAGTGATCCATTTTCAGGTCTAACTTCCGGTGCATTTGACCAAATGTCCTCGGGGACTTCGAAGGAATCTCAAAGAGAGATTTCTGAATTTTTCGATTTTTACGGGGTTAATCTTAAAAACTCTGTGACTCATGAGTACTCTGTTTACACGGTTCAAGGTCTGACAAAAGACATTGCGCCAGTCATGAGTAAAGTTTGTGAACTATTTAATGATGCCCAATATCCCCAAAAAGAACTTGCCTCTTATATTAGTCGCTCAAAAAGTCAGCTTAAAAATCTTGTGACATCACATTCGTCACTTGCTGATCGCATTTTTAGGCAAATTTCACTGTCGGAGACTCCCTACGCAATTCCAGTGGAGGGAACTCTTGGGACTTTTGATAAATTGAATCCTAATGGAATGAAGGAGCGATTGTCTGAACTTAATCATTCCAAAAAAGTTCTTTATTTAACCGGACCATCTGACATTTATAAATTGAAAGAGATCATCGCAAATAAATGTAAATGGACTACTGGATCAGTTTCTAAGAAGTTAGTCTTGAAAAAACCTTCTCCACAATCGGCTATTTTTCTAGTTCCAGTTCAGGGAGCAAACCAGGCCCAGATTCGAATTGGTCGCTATGTAATTCCGGATGAAATCAAGGGCAAGTATGATCACTTCAGCTTCCTCGCTGGTTTCTTAGGTGGTGGCTTTACTTCTAAACTGGTTCAAGAACTAAGAGTTAAACGAGGGCTTACTTATTCTGCGGGTGCTTACGTTTCGATGCAAAAAGATTACGGTCGTGCCGGAATTATGACTTTTTCGAAAAATGAATCTGCTGCAGAAGTGATCTCACTAATCAGAGATATCTTCCAAGACATATCCGCGAAAAAGATTACTCCGGAAGAGTTCAAGCATCAGCAAGGCCATCAGATTGGTGGATTTGCTTTTGGTTTTGAAGAAACAAATGCCTTTCTCTCTCAGATCATGCTTTATGACCATCAGGGAAGAGATCTGCAAGAACTCGTCAATTTTCCAGATAACATTGCTTCACTTACTCCAGAGGCACTTTCTCAGACTAATCTTGAAGCATTCCCTTGGGATCGTATGACGATTGTAGTAGTTGGAGATAAAAGTCTTGAGAAGAGTCTCTCCAGGATTAGACCGGTAAGAATTCTAAAATATCAGGATTATTTGTAAATTAAATTTCCTGGGAGTGAGCTGTCATTTCGACAATCGCTCCCGGGTAAATAACTAAACGTGCCGATTGTATTGAGCCAGTCACTCGTCCACTTGATCGTATCGATACTAAACCACTACACACAATCTCACCTTCGACATCGCCGAAAATTTCAAGATCAATTGCCTTAATTTTACCCTTAATGAAAGAGCCACGCTCTAAAACTAGTTTTCCTGTATCAATAACTTCTATGCTGCCTTCAACAGTGGAGGTGATTATGGCATCACCGCTTAATATAAGATCACCTATAACCTTGGATTTTACGCCCAGGACATTGTAATTGAAGTGTCTAAAGTCATTGTCGTTGATCAAGATTTATCTCCCACTTTATAGGATTCAGTTTCTTTTATGAGAAGGAGATCCCCTTCTCTTGAGAAGATGTAGATAACAAACTTAACGGTACTTCCAGTTAGGCGATGAAGAAATTCAGCATTTGTTGGGCGAAGTCTAGATACAGAAAATGGCTCTCCCATCGAGAATTTTACTCCTCCGCCTATTGAAGTGTTTGATTCGGCCGGGTACGCCATCATTCCACTTTCTGAAATCATAAAAACCAAAACATGTCCTGAAACTTTGGTTTCAGTATGGTTGCTAATAATCTGAAACTTTAAACTTGTCTTGTTTTGATCTTGAACCAGTTCAAATTGATCAAGGGATACTTTGTTCTCCTGTATCAGGTTTTGCATTCCGTACGGTTTTTTTATACCCATTAAGAAAGGTTCGTCCTGAGCGGCGGCGACAGTTCCCTGACCAGAAAGTTTGTCCTGAAGTTGTTGATTACTTTGTTGAAGAGATTTTATATCAGATTCGAGAGAAGTAACTTTGCTTTCTTCATCAGTCAAAACTGATGATAGGTTTGGTGCAGGCGTTTCCTTCAGTCTTGTTCCGAAAATAATAAGCAGCAGAGCTATAAATATGAGGCCTAGTAAAACAGGAGCTACAATAAACAGGGTGCGGATAAATTTCTTTGAAAACCTTAAGTACCTTGGAGGGAGGGGCGAATCGTAAATGACGATGGAAACTTCTTGTCCAATTTGCTGTATAGGTTCTTTCATAATCTAATCTTTAAAGAAACGCTTCGAGGGTGTAAAGGCAATGCTGGCATGGCCTGCTTTGGACCAAAGCTCTCCTACAATTTTCCAATCATAGTTTGAGTCTTTTTGCAGATAAAGTGTTTTCATTCCGATATCGTTAATAATTGATGATTGGTAATTCTGCTGAAGTTGAACGACAGCATAATCAAGATTGGCCATGATAGAAATGAATTCGAGCTTAATGTTTGGAGAGTCTGGTCGAGAAAATACGGCCTTTTTGTAAGCCTTATAAGCCGAATAATTCCCCTTGCTACGATCTTTGAACCTTACAGAGTCGTAACTGGAAATATAAGTTTCGAAGTCCTTTTTTTGCCAAGCTTTTGACCATTTTTCCACAGCAGCGTTTATATCTGTTCGGTTAGTTTCCCATGTTGGCTTTGCAAGATATAAAACATCTTGAACAACAATGATGGGGGTGTGTTCAAGTTCGATGTACTGAGAAATATCTCTTAAATCTGCATTTTGTAAAACAACGCAGCCTTTAGAATCAAGACCTTTTGAGATTCGATTATCATCGTGAGTAGAGTGAAGCCAAATACCGCCACCAGTTTTTCCAGCTCGTTCATCTATGAAGTTCGGGTAATTCATAGGGAATGCACCGGCACCATAAATTTCAGCATACTTACCGTGGCGTCTTAATAATTCTTCTTTTGAAAAAAAATCGTTAATTGAGTAAACGCCTTCAGGAGTTTTGTGGTCACCATTGATCGACTTATCACCTTTAAATTTTCCGGTAGCGGTGTTGTAAGTCTTAATAAGTTTTGGGTTGGTTCCACCATTTTCATAAAGATGAACTTTATGAGTGGCCTTCTCAACCAGGATTACGTGGTGTGCAAATTTTTCGTCCATCATTAAAATGTTGGATGGAAAAAATTCCTCAGCGAACGCAAGGTTGATCATTGTAGTCAAGAAAGCAATAACGATTACTTTTTTCAAGAAGCCTCCCTCTCATAAACAAGTAGATTGTAATATGGTGCAGAGAAGGAAGCAATACCGACCTTGTGATTCTTAAAGCAATCTTTGCCGCAACTGCCACCCAATTTAATCCTAAGTTATCATTATCAATAAGGAACCTTAATGGCTTACTACATTATTAGCTTTGAACCAGAGCCGATGGAACGTTTCCAGAAAAAACATGATTTTTTGGATGACGCGACCTGGATTAAAGAGAAAAAAGACTTGTCGGAAATTATATCCTCGCCCTCAGGCGATTCCTATTTCTTCGTACATTTAACGAATAAACGTGAAGCCATGGATGAATTGGTTCTTATTATTCGCGATGTTTTGCATACGGCCAAAATTATTTATGTTACGGAGGATGGAAAGGCCATCGATCTCAAAACTCACCAAATGACTCCGGTTGGTGGTGATGCTTATGTTCCTATGCAGATTGAGGCTTCAAATTTGTGCTCTATTGTAGAAGGTTTAATGCCTCCTGAGATTAATCCAAGGGGCAATCGTCTTGAAACTCAACAAGCTGCAAGAAATAGTATGTCGACTAACATCGATCTTGATGATCTGAATAAAAACCCTAAAAGCTTAGAGCTTGAATTAATTTTTTCAGAAATATTTGGTTCAAAGAAGAAAAAACCGACCTGGCAAAAAGCCAC
>JBILYY010000018.1:0-32879 GCA_044377495.1 Bacteriovoracaceae bacterium
AGGGCCTTTGTAGGGAAAAAGTAATCTGAAGTTGATTGAATTCCATTCCCCCAAGAAGAGAGACATGTAGAGGGCAACAGTTGGCGATCAACGATATTCTTAAAAAATGGTACCTGAAAATCAATAGGTCTAAAAAGGACCGCAAAGACTTGATCAGGAAAAACCGCACCAGTTATACTTGAAATGTAAGGATTTGTTGTGAAAGGAAGGGACCCAATTTTTTCCATCAAGGTAATGCAATCACTTCTGTGATCTTTGCAGGAAATAATTTCTTGAGCGTACTGAATTGTATACTGATTGTTGTATAGGGCATTGTAGACTAGAAAAGGGTAACCAATAAGACCAGTAACAATATCCTTTGATGCATCACTGTCAAAAAACGCATGCTGTAGACCATTGTGATCGCTCTGAAATTCGATAGTAGATGAAGGGCGGATAAGTAATCGAAGAAAGACACTTGCATCTCGAGTCTTGGCCATCAAAAATGGTGGAGATGTTTCATCTTTAAGTATCCAGGTTGCGTAAAGTTCCTGTGCATCACTCAGTTCAAGAGTTTTAGGCTTCCATATTTTTTCAGCCACATTTGCCTGGCCCGGATAAGCTTTCTTGCCTTCAAGTTTGCCGCCTGCATCAGAATAAAACTGCATGCAGTCGTTACCATTTAATCCATTAGGTAAAGCAGCAGTCGGAGCAACGAAGCTCTGGCCAACCAACTGCCTAACACACGGCTCAGTATCGTTACAGTTTTTAGTTTTGACGGGCTGATTAAGATAAAAAGTTGAGATCCCGCCGCCTTCAGTGAAGCTGACTAGGTCTTTAGTTAAAGCATTGAACTCGGAGAGGTCATCCATTTTCTTGGCCTCTTTAATAGTTTGACTATTAAAGTACTGATAGGCCTGAAAGCCTCCAAGCACAACAATTGTCATGATACCGGTAGCAATCATCATTTCAACTAACGTGAAACCCTTAGAGTTCACAAACTTTGTGTCTTTCAAGCTAATCTCCTAAAAAAAACTATATAATGATATTATAGATGGATAATCCTAATCGTAACTAAATATTCGAGATTCTAAATGTTAAGTTTTTTTATGATAGCTGGACTCAGCTATTTATTTTTTCTTTCATCTTTCTTCGGCATCGATAAATTGATCGGTCCCTATGTCCCTTGGCTATTTTTGCTCTTTTCTTTCCCGCACTTTATGGCGACCTACTGGGTTTGGAATTCCCGAGTGAAAACCTGGAAGAAAGAGTGGCTCCCGCTGCTATTTCCCCTTCTTTATCTAGTCGTTTTCGTGGGCTCTAGTAGAGGTTGGTTTGGTGAATCAGCCCTTGAAATGCTTCTTAAATGTTCCTATCTGTATTTGCTTTATCATTTCGCTCAACAACTATACGGCGTCACCTTGTGGATTAATGGGCAAAACAAAATCTTTTATTCATACAAGCACAAACTCTTTTTAAGAGGCCTATTTTTGTCAACCTGTCTTTATGCTTGGCTTGAAATGGAAATGAGGGGAGTGGTGAAAGTACTTTTTTACCATCCTGTTTCGAGCTGGGGTCTACATTCGGATTACCTTGTGACCATTTTTTTCTTGGTGGCGATACTTTCGCTGGTTAATATTTCTTGGTCTTTTTTTGATTTTTATAAAACCAAAGATTTAAAACATTTATTGTCCATTGGCCCCATCGGTCTTGCGTGGCTTTGGTTTCTTCCGCCTTTAAATAAAAACATGATTATGCTTTTACCAGTTTTGCACGGTATCCAGTATCTACCATTTATTAAAATGAAAGCTCGAAAACTGAATCTCTCAAAGTGGCTTACACTGTCAGTGATTTTTATCGCTACTGGATGGGTCTTTTTTAGGTGGCTTCCCTTGTTCTTCCCATTCAAAATGCTTGAGGGAAGCCTGTGGCCAGCGCTTATTCTGTCTCTTTTAAATAATCATCATTTCTTGATTGATGGAAGAATTTGGAAATTAAAAGACCCTGAAAATCAGGATCTTTTTACATCCGCTCCGGAGCTTCAATTCCGAGCAGAGAAAGCCCCTTCTTAAGAGTCAAAGCAGTTGCTTTTGAAAGCATCAGGCGTGATGAGCGAGTAGGTTCCTCAGATGACCCCACCGGACATTCAGCATAGAAGCCATTATATGAACGGGACAGATCATACAGATAGGCCGTTAGAACAGACGGTTTATATTGTTCTGTTGCTTGTTGAACCACATGGTGAAAAATCATTAATTGGGCGACTAGGTCTTTTTCCTGCTGAACTTCAATTTTCATTTCAGATGACTTCGGAGCACCGAATTTATTTAACATAGAGTTAATTCGTGCATAGGCGTACTGAATATAAGGGCCAGACTCTCCGTCGAGCTTGAGCCATTCCTGCATATCAAAAACAATCTTCTTGGCCGGATCAATGCGAGTCATACCGTATTTGATGGCCCCTTTGGCCACGACTTGCGCGGTTTTTTCAATTTCATCTGCTGACCATTCATTCACATAACGAGCAAGATATTGCTCCTTAATCATCTTCACCATATTTTCGATCAGAGTCTGAAGAGGAATAATATTTCCCTTACGCGAACTCATCGCCCCATCAGGCAGCTCAACGAAATCATATTGGAGATGCTGGCATTTTTTAGCGTTTTCAAAGCCCATGAGATCGAGAACTTTAAAGACTTGTTTAAAGTGATGCTCTTGTCGCTTATCTACAACATAAAGATTTTTTTCAATGTGAAAGTCTTGAAACTTCCGTCGGGCAAGTTCGATATCTTTGGTGGCGTATAGTCCATTACCATCTGTTTTAAGCAGCATGCAGAAACCGAGCTTATACGGTTCAAGGTCAACACCGATACAGCCCTTGTCTTCTTTGAAGAGGCCTTTCTCATAATATTCACGTGCCAGTTTTACGGAAGCCGAATCGACTTCAGATTCCCAGTACCAAACATCAAATTTGACATCGGCCCATTGGTAAACTTCATTCATGAGCTCGATTGACCATTCACGAGTTTCAACCCAAAGGTCATAAAACTCACCAGATTTTTGCTCAAGTTGTTTTAAGATAGCAGTGAGTTGTTCGCGGTTATGAGCTTCTTTTTCAGAGCCTTTTTCTTCTTCCAGTTTATTATGGGCCGTTGAGTACATACTCCCCAGCCAAGAGCCTTTGCGCTCAGTTGGAACAGGAGTTTGGTTGTGATATTTCATATACCAGAGACATTTAGCGACATGCGTCCCCACGTCACCCGGAAATGTAGAAGCAATAATATCAAAACCAGCATAGCGGTGAAGACGAATAAGAGAATCGCCGTAACAAAGATTTCTCATGTGGCCCACATGGAGTTCTTTGTGGGTGTTTGGCTGAGAATATTCAATCATCGTTTTGGGCATATTCTCAGAGAGTTTTTGCTCAAAAAAACTGCCCGAAAGTATTGAGGGCACAAGCCCTTGAGAGATCTGGTTAAAGTCGAAGAAAAAATTTAAATACGGTCCCACCGCTGCTTTTTTAGACACAAAAGATGGCATCTCACTCATCGCTGCATCTAGTGCCTTTGAGGCCAGAGCGGGATTTGTTTTAGCTTCTTTAGCTATGATGAACAGAGGAAAGGCGAGATCCCCAGCATCCTTTGACGGCGTAGGTCCTAAAAGTGTGTAGATTTTTTCCCAGGAGAATTCGAGACTAAAAGCGCTCTTTATCCCTAGAGATATTGACTTGGAGAGTTCTTGACGGAATTTGTCGTGAAAGCAAAACACGTAGCTATCCTTAATACATTAGTTAAAAAGACGATAAGGTAATTAATCCTATTTAAGGTAACACAAAATGCGCTTCAAGTTGATGGTTTTCTGCATGCTACTCACTTCGCACTTACTCGCCGATTCTGGTGAGAAAGTGCTGAATGGCTACGATGGCAGAGTTGATGTTATTTCTGAGAACTATGAAGCAGGCCCTTTTTTGATTTATGACTGCATTGAGAAGCACTACACCTGCGTCCTTGAAGAATATTATAAAGAGTGCGGTGAAAAGCGCGCGAAAGATGTCCACGAGAGAAAGGAAATGCTAAGCTGCGCACCTATCTCTGAGCACCTGAACAAAAAGTCATGTTTTCAAAAGCAACTTTTCATAGTTTCTCAAAATCACGGAACAAGATTTTGTGTGGGAGAAGAATGGAAACAAAAATTAATCGAATTCTAATCAATATTAACTGACATTAAGATATGTTTGCCGATGTTTGGAATGGTGAAGAGCTCACCAGAAGCTTTAAAACCTACCTTAATATAGAACCCCATCGCTTTTTCTCTGGCATTGCACCACAGAATTGGACATTGATTTTGCTTAATAACCGGAAACGCAGTGCGAAGCAGAGCAGAGCTATGTCCTTGCCCTTGATACTCAGGCAACGTTGCCATTCCGCGCAATCGATATTGATAAACTTGTTCAAACAAAGGATGTTTTTCAAAATAGAATGATGCAACACTTACTAGCTTCTTATCTACAAATGCACCAAGGTGAAAAGTGAGCTCGTCGTGATCGCCTTGAAACATGCAATCTTCCAACGTCCCGCTAGGGCGAAGCATCTTGTGGCGAATCGCATAGGTATCATTAGCTTTAATTCTTAAGACTTCCATTAGGGAATGAAGATAAGGGCGGAAGCCTGTTTTGGAAAGGAATTAAAAGCGAGAAACACGTATCAAATGTTCTAGTCCCATTTTTCCGACAGTTTGAATGAAGGCCGCAAAGGCTAGGTTAGGGATATTGGTCTCCGGACCTCGCCAGTCAGTTTTAAGAGTCAGCAAACAAAATTTACCGATATTTTTAACTCCAATGGTCCCTTTTAGATCTTTTAAAAAACCATGATCAAAAGTGAAAGGATAGTGTCCCTCTTTTGTAATTCTTGGAATTTTGAAGGTGAGGTTCATTGGAAAAGGCAGGAGAAAATGCTCCATAACAAAGTGCACTTGTTCCTTTTTTTCGTCATATTCACTCTTCTTTATAAAATCCATATAAGAAGAGTAATTTTCATACAATGAAAGTTTTCTCATCACTTTGGTACAGTTTCGGGCATGGACGCCTGAAACAAACAACATCATTTGTTGTTCTTTATCTGTCGGAGAAGTGACATTACCTACCGAAATAACAACGCCCTTTAATAAATCTTCGATTTCTCCTTCTGAAGGTGAATAAAAAGGTTTAAGCTCATCCAAAATAGGTTTTTGGAAAGATGTAGGAAGGTTAACCTTGTTTTGGGCATAGGCCACCTGGCCAATCATAATGCTAAGAGCTAGAAAAATTTGAAATCTCATCGTTGACCTATTGTTCTGTATAACCTTAATCTTATCCTATTGATTTTCCATCAAGCAACTGTAAAGGAATTTGACTATGGCAGTCGAAGAAGTAAAACGTAAAGGTACAAAGGTTAAAGAAGCGCTAATTGAAAGCAAAGACCAGCGTTGGCATTGTCGAAATCGCGTCTCTTTAGTGTTTGGAAGTAATGATATTGAAGACCTCGATACGTATGTTTATACGAAAGATTCGATTGAATTTAAGACGGTCAAATTTCATCAGGCCAAGTCTAAAGCAATTGAAGAAATTCTGGATAACAGTATTGATGAATTTTACCGCGGACACGTCACTGAGATCCACGTGGATCTATCAGTCGACGGTAAAGTTGTTACGGTTCAGGATAACGGCATTGGTTTTCCGCTAGCAAAAATCAAGGATGTTTATACTGAATTTAGAACCGGCTCTAAATTTAAAGATGAAGAAGTAGATGATAAAGGTTTTTTGTACAGAACTTTGGGTCAAAATGGTCTCGGCGCTTCTGCGACATGCCTTACCTCAGATTACTTCAAAGCGACGGTTCGTCACTACAACTCTAAAAAAGAGCAAACCTACGAATTCCTAGATGGTGCTTTTAAAATTAAAAAGACTCCTGAAAAAACTTTCAAGGGTCCTTCAGGTGTAAAAATTGAACTAACTGTTGCGAAAGAAGTTTATAAAAATCAAGTCATTGATAAAGAACTACTTCGTAAGCGTATTATTGATCTTTCGTATAATAACCCAGGTCTAACCTTCTATTATAATGATGAAAAATATATTTTCAAAAAAGGTCTTTTTGAATTTGCTCAGAGGATTGACCCTGCAAGCGCTCAGCTTTTTGGTGATGAAGCTTTTGAGTATGAAACGACCAATGTTAAAGGCGCAAAAGTTAAGGCGAGGTACGATCTTCATCTATCACTGTGTTTTGATAAAAAATCCGATGATAAAGAGAGAATGATCTCTTTTGTTAACTCTACACCAACTTATGATGGTGGATTTCACCACGATAGAATTAAGCGTCTCTTTATTAACTCAGTAAAAGACAAGCTAGAGCGTACCGCTAAAAAAGATAAGCTCACTCTTGTAGACAATGATGTCCTTGCTGGCTTTACGCTTATTATTGGCATTGTTATGCCTAATCCAAGATTTGAATCGCAAACTAAGCGTAAATTAGTGCGTGATACACTTCTAGAAAAAGCTCTTGAAACATTCATGACCGATGGTATTGCTAAGTTTATGCGCAAAAACCAGGAACTTCTGGATCATATTCTTGAACGTGCCCGTTCTCGCCAACGTTTAATGGATCTTAAAGACGCTTCAAAGTTGGCAAAAAAAGGCAAAAAACAAAGAGTTGAAAAACTTTTGGATGCTAATGAAAGAAAAGATCGCACAAAATGCGCACTCTTTATTTGCGAAGGTGACTCAGCGATTGGTGGACTACGTTCTGCTCGCGATAAACTCTATCAAGGTGGGATTGCTCTAAAAGGTAAGCCCATGAACGTTTCTCAGGCTTCAATTAAAGAAGTTCTTGAGAATCAGGAATTTGCTGACATCATGAGTTCGATTGGCCTTGCGATTGGACAAAAAGCTGCGCCCGAGGATCTTCGTTTTACAAAAATCGTGTTTCTTGCCGACTCAGATGTGGACGGCGGGCATATCAATACATTGCTTACGAATTTCTTTTTCACTTTCTGGCCTGAAATGTTTGAGCAAGGAATGATTCAAATTGCGAAGGCGCCATTATTTGAGGTTATTACCGACAAAGGTACCATCTACTGTGAGTCAACGAACGAGCTTGAAACTCTTAAAAACCGTAAGGATCTTAAGATTAAAGAAATCATGAGAAACAAGGGTCTCGGCGAGATGAGCCAAGAAGCCTTCAAACACGTTCTAAATAGAAAAGAATTTACCAAGATTTCAGTTAAAGACATGAAGGCTTCTAAGAGCATGCTTGAAACTTGTTTTGGTAAAGAGTCACAACTTCGAAAAGATCTTCTGATTGATTCAGAGGATATTGATGTGGATTTGACAAATATTATTGCTGGAAATAAGGCCGATAAGAAAAAAGCTGCACGTGAGGCGAGAACATAACAATGAAAGAAAATAAATCACTTCATTCGATGGCGGCAGTGCCACTCGAAGCATTAGTTAAAGAAGAATACAGAACTTATCAGATCTATACCTTAATGGATCGGGCCATCCCGTACTTGCAGGATGGACTCAAACCTTCACAGAGACGTATTCTTTTTACACTTTGGAAGAATTCGAACAAGGGCCTGGTCAAGGTAAGTTCACTTACTGGTCTCGTTCTAACTCTTCATCCGCATGGGCCTGCTTCGGTTGAACAATCAATTGTGAACTTGGCACAGGATTATACTTTCTCAAACAACTATCCTTTGATTGATAAAAAAGGATATTTCGGCGAAAGAATGGAAACGCAGGCAGCTGCTGCCCGATATATTGAATGTAAGCTAGGAAAAGTTGCTGAGTTACTTTTGTTTGATGATATGAACCAAGTTGTTATGGTTCCAAACTATGATGAGAAAGTAATGGAGCCAGTTGGTCTTCTTCCAAAACTTCCGATCATGCTTCTAAATGGTGCCGAAGGAATCGGAACAGGTTTTTCTTCAGTTGTTCCAAGTTTTAATCACGAAGACATTATCAAATCGATGATTTCATTTGTTGAGACTGGAAAAATTAAAAAAATTAAGCCTTACTTCAGATATTACACTGATAAAGTTGAAACTGATGAAAAGGGTCGAATTATTACGAGAATGAGCTTTAAGCAAGTTGGTGATAAGATTTTCATCAACGAAGTTCCAAGAGGCTATGACTCTTCTAAAATTTATCGTCACTTAAATAAGCACATGGATAATGATTTCCTCAAGGATTACATCGATTCTTCAGTTGATAACATGATCAATGTAGAGCTTATTTTTAAACGTGGCCAATCTCCGACTCTGAAAGAAGTTGAAACAACGATGGGGGTAATTAGCTCCATCGTTCCAAACTATACTTTGATTACTGAAAAAGGCGTAAAAGTTTTCCATACTCCTGAAGAAATCTTAGAAGTCTTCACGGTTCAGCGTGTTTTAGTTACTAAACGTCGTTATGAACTTCTCATTAAAGATTATGAAGATCGTCTCATGAAAAACAATGAGATCATTCGATTTATTAAAGAGAAACATTACGCAATTGCTGAAAAGAAAGCTAACCGTAAGGATTATATCGACTACCTTTCGAAGTCGAAATTCTTTTATGCTGAATATCTCGCCGACATGGCCATTTACCGAATGACCAAAGAAGAAGTTGAGAAGCGTCTTCTTTTAATCAAAGAAGAAACAAGCGCTCTTGCTGAATTCCGTAGAATTCTTAAATCTCCGGCACTTTTAAAGCAAAAACTAGTTGATGAATTAGAAGATGTTGGAAAAAAACTTTCGGCCATTATGGATGAGAAAGAAAAAGAGAAGAAGAGAGTTTTTGCTAAAGGTGGAACAGTAAAACCACCTACAACTAGAACCAGACAATAAGATCAGAAGAGGCCCTTTATCGGGCCTTTTCTTTTTCATTTCGATAAATGACTCCAAGATAAACTGCCGCAAATACTGATCCGCAAATTAAAAACCATTGAAAATCATTTTTAAAGAGGCCTCTTGTTAGAGTTGATCCAATTGAAAGTATCAAAGATAAAACAGTGTAAGTTAGAAGCTTTTTCACCGGGAACATGTCTCTCCATTCCCAGTTCATAATTTCTTTGGAAAATTTTAGTCCCCAGAACTTTGGAATAAATTTAAGGACAATGGAGATGAGCAAAATGGTCTTGGTGTCGACCCATAAAGAAGCCACATAGATTGTTGCGATTGAGATAACTGTAATGATGCAATAAATTTTCAAGATCCAGCCGGTTTTACCGGTCGCTCTTGGAACGGAGTCATGAGGAAATATTAAGAGAAGATAGCTAAAGGCAAAAATCTGCAAATAGGGGACAGAAGCAATATATTGATCCGTATAGAGAACAGAGATAATGGGGCCCGCAAAAGTAAAGAGACCAAAAAGTGATGGGATAATAAGAAAAGCAATATCAGAAATGCCTTTCTGGAAATGCTTCGCCCCTTCAGTCCAACCTTGTTGAATATAACTTCTAGATATATTGGGAATAAGAGTTTTTTGAACAGACATCTCGAGCAAGTAAAGCGGGGGAATAACAAGACAGCCCATTGAGTAAAAGGCAAATGAACTCGTTTCTAATTTTCCTGATAAAACGAGCAAGTCAATTTTATCAATGAAAAAACCGAGACATCCTGTGAATGAAATAGGCAAACAGTAGATGAGTACCTTTTTGATATGGGTAAAATCAGTACTTAATGAAATTTGGTTATGCTTTTTATTGAGATAGCTACCAAGTAAAATTTTTACTAGTAGTAAAGCACCATAGAAGAAGATTACCCAGTATAGGTTGGCCGTCTGCATAGCAATTAAGATAAAACCGGCGGCTTTGAGCATTTCCGTGATTGTCCCAAAAAGTGAGCCTCTTAAGGTTTTACCGCTAGCAATGGTTGCCTCTGAGTAATGACTTGCGGGACAAATCAGAAAGCCCGTTACAAGCATAATTGTGACATAGTCCACTGGAAGCCCCAAAACGCCTGAAAGATAGTGCCTGATCGGAAAACCAATAATGAGGACCAAAGATGACAAGAGGAGGGTTAGAGTCCAGGTTGCGTTAAGAAAGTCCTGTTTCTCCTGGCCCTCTTTACCGGCCCAGAAATAGACGGAATGAACCGGGCCACCGGCCATAACAATGAAGGGGATGGCCGAAAGATGAAGGAAAAATATCTTATAAATCCCTATTTCTTCAGTACTTAGGAGACGAACTAAGAAAAGTGGAAGAAATAAGTTCCCGATTGAGCTTATGCTGCTAAGTAAAAAAATGGGCCAATGACCCTTGGAAAGTTTTTGTAGCATCTGAACCTTAAGAAACAATTAAATGGATTTTGGACACCATACTCTAGTATTCGGCTTACCAGCAAAACCTTAAAAAAATTACCTAATATTTCTTTAGTTAATGTTTAATTTCGGAAGGTCGTTTATGTTAACAAAAACAATATCATTTTCGGATCCTTATGCTCACGAATAGCAAAAATTATTCATTGGCAGCACCTACCACCGAGGCTCAGCGTGAGCTCTGGGCCACGATGCAAATGAGGCAGGAAGCTTCACTTTGTTATAATGAAGTTATCGAGCTTTCACTAAAAGGAAATTTGAATTTTGTTGCCCTAAAGGAATCTCTACAATTCATTCTTAATAAACATGATATCCTTCGGTCAGTCTACAGCGCAGATGGAAAGACATTTTTTATCAAAGAATCTCTCGTCATTCATTTGCCTTGCATCGATTTAACAAATAGTGAAAATCCCGTCGAGGAATTTACTAGAATTAAGCAAGACGAGGTACTGACTCCTTTTGATATTCAAAACGGTACATGCATTAGATTTGTTCTGGTTAAAACGCATGATCAGGTTCACTCACTGCTTGTCTCAGCTCACCATATCGTTTGTGATGGGTGGTCATTTGCGATTCTTTTAAGTGAAATTGGCCAGGCCTATTCCGCCAAGGTTCTAAATCAGGAAACTCCTTCTTCAGACGGCAGTCAATTCGTTGAATATGCCATCGAAGAATTAAAGAATACTTCGGATAATTCTCATAAAAGTTTTTGGTTTGAGCAATTTAAGTTGCCTCTAAAAGTGAATACTTTTCCTACTGACTTTGTTCGACCAGCTTATCGGACATATGCCAGTCAGTTCCTGAAAATTGATATCGCTGATGATTTAGCAAAAAAAGTGAAACGTCTTGGCATCACTCAAGGGTGTAGTTTATACAACGTCCTGATGGCAAACTTCATGATTCTAATTAAAAGGATCTCTCAGTCTCAGGATATTGTTGTCGGTGTGGCTTCAGCAGCTCAGTCTGGCACTGGAAAACATGACCTGGTAGGACACCTAGTAAACCTTCTGCCACTTAAAACTTCTTTAGACGAAGACCTTGTTTTCACCAAGTTTTTACGGTCCCTACGAACAACAATGTTGGACGCTTTTGAGCATCAGTTTTTTTCTTATGGAACATTATTGAAGGGATTAAACATTACACGTAAAGCCGGTGAAATACCGTTACTCAACTGTGTTTTTAATATTGACCAACAATCTCCTGGACAGGGACTTGATTTTTCTAACCTTAAGGCCTCATACGCTGTCGTCCCTCGAGAGTATGAAAATTTTGAGTTATTTGTAAATATTGTGAGTTTAGAAAACAGCTTAAGTATTGAGTGCCAGTATAATTCTACCTTATTTGAAAAATCGACAGTTGAGAACTGGCTTCAATGTTACATTGAACTTTTAAATCTTTGTATTGAGCGGCCAGACGCCCAGGTCAAGGACTTCGTTTTATTAAATTTGAAAATTCCGACTCCAAATAGCAAAGATCAGTTGGTAAAATTAAAAAATGCTGAACGTAATCTTGAAGCAGAGGCCAGGCTTGGCATTTTATGGATGAAAGTTTTGGGAGTCAAAAAAATTACCCAAGACGATAATTTTTTTGTTTTAGGTGGGCATTCACTGCTTGCCGTTGAGCTCGCTAATCTTGTTCAAAATGAATTTAAAAAAGAAATTTCGATCAGAGATATTTTTGAGAATCCTACAATTGCTGAGCTCGCTTCACGTCTCGCCGATCTTTCTCAGGTTGAATTAAGTCAGACGAAACTAGAATTACATCCAGAAATCATGGAAGGCCCAGTAAGTCACAACCAGTTACAGACCTGGTATGTTGAGGAGCTTTTTCCTGAGACTCGGATGCATAACCTCTCCACGAGTCTTAGAATCAAGTGGGACGTCAGTCCCCAGATTCTTGAAAAAACAGTTCATTATTTCCTTCAGCGGCATGATGCCCTTAGAACTGCAATTCTAGTTGAAAATGATCGGCCTTATCAGAAGATTTTTGATAGACAAGACCCTTTGTTCTTATCTCCTCTTGAAGTGATAAAAACTGAAGAGAAGGATGTTTTTGAACTTATGCGGGCCGAAACAGCAAAGCCTTTTGATAAGAAGGTTCCTCCGATGTTCAGAGCGAAGCTCTACCAATTAGGCAAATCTGACTACATCTTTTTTATTATTGTTCACCATGCCGTATGGGATGGATGGTGTTTTGATATATTTTTTGAAGAATTAGATGTTATTTATACTGCTATTGAAAAAGGCGAATCTCCAGTTTTTCAAAGGAATCCAGAGGTTCGTTATTTGGATCATACTATTTGGATGGATGAGTCTATTAGAGGGGGAGATTTTATCCCACAGTTGAATTATTGGAAAAATAAACTAAAGGCACCTTTACCAATTTTAGACATCCCTTCTGATTTTAAACGTCCCAAAATACCTAGTCACGATGGCGGGAATTTTCGTTTTAATCTCAATAAAGAGCAAATAGCAGCGCTTAAAAATTATTCTGCATCCCACAATGTATCCATTTTTAATATCATGTTAACTGCTTTCAAAATAACTCTTGCCCACCAGACTGGTCTTGACGATATCGTTGTTGGTTCACCGATCAGAGGCAGAAATACTCCCGAACTTCAGCAAACCATCGGCTATTTTGTAAATACGTTAGCGCTTAGAAGTAAAATTAATCTGGATCAAGGTTTTGAAGCAAATCTAAAGAGAGTGACGAGCACTTGTCTTGAGGCTTTTTCAAACCAGGATCTGCCATTTGAGTATCTACTGAGAGAGTTAGACTATAATAAAGATATGAGCCGAACGGCGATCTTTCAGACTTTTTTCACCTTTCAGGATATGACAAATCGAAACTTTTTTATCAATGAAAGACCGGTTAAGCAGGTCAGTGTTAATAATGCCTCAGTAAAAACAGACCTAGATATTTGGGTTAAAGTAACTACAACTAGTATTGAGGGTGCATTTGAGTTCCGGTCCGATCTTTTTAAAACCTCTACCGTTGAAAGGATATATAAAATCTTTGAAGGAATTATTGAAAATTTGTTATCAGCTGATGCAGTTAAGCAAAGTCTTCCAGTCCTGTTAAAGAATCAGACACCCGTTCAAGTTTTAAAACCATTAACTATTCTTCCATGTTTGTCAGGGATTCCTCAATTATCACTTTCACTCGTTCCTCTACGTAAGGGGGGATCGCTTGATCCGGTTTTTTTCTTTCACGGTGTTGGTGGCAATATTTTGAATTATGTGCCTTTAGTGAAATTTATTGATGGAGATCGGCCCGTTTATGCGCTCCAAACCCAGGGGATGGATGGATCTGTTAAATTAAAAGAAACAATTGAGTCCATGGCGACAGCTTATATTCGAGAAATGAAAGCGATAAGCTATGAAGGACCTTATACTTTGATTGGTGGTTCGATGGGTGGGATGATTGCTCTGGAGGTCGCCCAGCAGTTGAAGTTAAATAATGATCAAGTTAAAAGCCTTATCATGCTCGATACCTTTGGGCCTGATATCAATATTCAACAATATGATAAAAGTGAAAGAAGCTTTTTTGAAAATTTAAAAATCTCGCTTTTTTATCGCAGCAAGACCATGAAAACTAGAATTCGTAAATTTATCTATTCTATGATTGGACTCTATTTACCTCTTGAGGATCGAATCTTTAACGCTGAAATGACGAACTATCGTGCTCTTTGGAAGTATAGGCCCAAAATACTTGATGGTGATATTGTTCTCATTAGAGCAAAACTCAAATCTCAAGGATGGTACAGTGATCTGAAAATGGGTTGGGGTAAAATTGTCACGGGGGAAATTAAGACAATTGAAATTGATGGTGATCACAGTTCATTTATTGAGTCACCCGATTTGGGCAAAGCTCTTCGTAATTGTTTCACTTAATCGCATATATATTAAGGCCTACTTAGCTTCCATTGAGCAATCGCCGCCTGGTATTGAGCTGCAATGGCATCACACTGGACTTGTGTACCACAGTTATGTCTCGCCTTAGTCTTAGTTATTAACTTTGAGTTGGCGATAGTCGTAAAATTGACAACATTTTGAGTAACGACTATGTCATGCGCCGTTTTATAATTGTCGTGAGCATGTGCCGGATTCTGTGATGTATGACAGCTTATACAGTTGGTTCGTGAAATAGGATAAACAGTTGTAAGAAATGAATTCTGAGACGCGACGAGATTCGGGTCTACCATCACTCCATTGTCCAACTTCAATTCTTCAAATGAAAACGAGATTTTGTCAGCATAGATGCCTTTGTCTTTAATCACTAGCATTGAGTAATCAGAAAGTTTTCCAATTGCAGGTGTTGCAACCTTGTCAATCAATGTGAAAGTTGAATGTTGAGGATTGTACCCGTTATTAACCAGCAGTTTTACATTTTTGATTTTAACGTTTACTGCACTTGTAACAATGCGAGGGTTTTGAAATTTATAGCTGTAAAGGTCATAATCGATGACGTCTATTTTAAAAGTTATTCCTGGAACTTTAAGTTGCTCTGATAAATCGTAGGTCAGTGTTATTCCCGAAAGATCAGCTGCCGTTAGGCCACCAAAAGTAGCATCAGAAGTTATGACAATGTTTCTTATTTTGGTTCCATCTTTTCTTTCACGGAGCTGAAGTGTATGATTCCCTATCGTAAGATTAAAATTGTTGTTTTCAAGTTGGCGCCATTCCCATCCGGCCGTGACAGGAATTTCCCACTCTTTTACGCCGGAAGTAGTTGAAGTAAAGTTTGTGTAAAACCCATTGCTACTTGTATTTGGTGCATCAACCAACCCCCAAATTCGATAGTTGGCACTGTTTTGACGAATCATAAAGTTCAGTGATGCTGTTCCAGCACTTGGTGCATTATTGGTCAGGGTGGTGTTTAAATTATTAGGAACAGTCAGATATGTTCCATCCACGGAATTTGTTAGTTTTACCATCGGCGGATTTAGCATGGCCGCATCTACATTTAGATTAACGACGTTTATTTTTAAACTATTTGCATAGTTGCTAAATTCCTCGCCGAGAAATTTACTTTGAGCAGTGTAAACATTCGTATCAGTTGGTGGTGTCGTACCCGTTCCGGAGTCTTTAATGGCATCTTTCCAATCAGTAATTGCCGTTTCCATTTCAAGAGCATTGTCTTCACAATCTCCCCAGCAGTTATGGTTGTCTTCTCTGAGTTTCTTAACCATTCTTGAAGAAGGAATATTGTCAAAATTAACTTTGAAATTTGAAATAATGGCATCATGTGCGACTTTTACATCTGGTGAGGCATGTGCAGGTTGTTGTGTAGCATGGCAACTCACACAATTTGCTCTTGTAATTGGATAAACAGTGTTTTCAAATGCCTCGTATGAAGCTGAAGCAGAACCACCATAGATATTACTTTCGAAATAAAGTGGGGAAGGTGCCCCAAATGGACTTCCACAATTATTGTAAACAACCATAATGGCCGCAAGTGATAAGACAGTTAGAACTTTAAAAACATTTGGACCCAAAACTTACCCCTTAACGAAGCTTATTAAAAACAAGATATTTATCTAAATTATTTCTAAATGGATCTTCGCCAACAACTGATTCGAGCATTCCTTCTTTGCCGTGTAAGGCAAGATAGTTTGCAACCATTGCTTTTGAAAGATTTACGACGGAGTTACTTGTCAAAAGGGCGGAGTTTTCTACACTTGCAGTACTTGCTCTATAGTATCCAACCTGTCTTTGACCTGCCGTTCTTAACTGTGGTTTTCCATCTTTTTTGTAAATCATCATAAAAGATGAAGAGCGCTGACCAGAATCACCAGACCATGAATATTTTCCACGTCCACCAACCGAATTATCAACGATCTCATTAGCGGCGACTCCACCATCTGTTAGAACAATAATAACCACATCTTTTTGTTTTCTTGCGGCCAATTCTATAATTCGACCAATAACTTGGCCTGCCTCTAGATCACGCAGTTCACCGTCTTGACGATTCCCTGTGTGATAGTCGTAACCACCAAGTTCAATTGTAGCTGCACCAACAAACCCATCAAGAACCATTTTAGCAATTGTGGCAGTTTTTCTCTGGTTTCCGTCATTAGCAATATTAGGAAATACGGCCGTAACCATAGCGTCTTTGGTCGGATCCAAAAGATCTGGAACAAAGTTTTTGACCTGATCAGATGTTTGTTGAAATCCACACTGGACTAGAGTTTTAATTTGATCAGGAAGTGAGCGTCTAGATAGATTTGCAATTTTTTTCTCACTGATTCTAGAAATAGTATTTAAAAGTTTCTCAACTTTTGAAGATGAGTTATTTGCATAAAAAGTTCCAAGACTTCCAATACTCACTAAGTTAATAGCGTCTTGTGGCGAATCAATTTTCACCGGTTGGATAGAGGGGTTAACTGATTCTGCAGGCGTGCTTGTGTTTCCGCCAGATTCAGTTTGCCGAGTGCCGGCCAGCTGATTGAGATTTCCTTTTGCTCCGGCCTTATTTAACCAGTACAAAGGATTAGTTTGATTATTTCCAGTATCATCATCAGTTGAAGTACAAAAAATCATACCGTCGCAGTTCGCCCTGGTAGTTGTTTGCGTGACGGACTGTATGCCTCTGAGCATTCCTGAGTCACCATGAAATACTAAACCAAGCTCATTATTAGTCATGCCCGCCATACTTGGGTGAAAATTTGGTGGAAGCCCAAGGGTTTGGTAGTTGGGAAGAAAATCAAGTTGTCCACCCATACCTCCAACCATTACGTTAGAGCCCGCAATATTTCCGCCACCGGCAAGATCTATGATTATCACTGGGGCCATGCCACTTCCTACTGATACCGGGCAATTCACGGCCCCGTAAGCAGAGTTGCTTAGAACACTCAGTACACTAGGCGCCATGGCAAATGCCGACATTCCAAGAAAACCTTGCGCGAGAAAATCTCGACGTGTTTTAGGGTTGTGGCCTTCGTGAAGCATGGGCTTTTGTTTTTCATCATTTTTTTTATCAGTCATATATTTCCTATAAAAGTGTGACGTGAGCGCTCGCAAGCACCGTAGTACACACACCTTTAACGACATTTCTTGTTGTTGTTACGGTATTTGCTTCATTAAGAAGAAGATCCTCAATTAAATTTTGGAGATCATCAACTGCCAAAGACTTCTCTTCAGTTGTGACTATGCCTCCCCAAAAAACTTCAATGACTTCATCAATAAGCACATCTCGGCTGGCCATACCAAGTGATAAGGTTGGCACGCCATTGAAATTAAATGTTGGCCAAATGCTTGCACGCAAAGCCACTGGTTTGCCAACAGGAATGGTTGTTGTATCCACTAAGACTTTACAGAATTCTGCTGCAAGCTTAGTAATCGCTAACTGATGCGGTGGAAGAAAAACTTTAACATCGTTATCGGTTGGTAGTGTTGTTACGACCTGATCGTAAACTGATTTTACGCTTGCATTCATAATGCTAACGCCCGTAAGTGCACTCATGGTATTTAGAATCTGCTCATGACTCTTGATACCCTCTGAGACGAGTGAGGCGTTTATGGTTTGACCTTCATCTAAATCGCCACTACCAAGAGGAGGTGGGACATAAGAATTATTTGAACTGTTCCCAATTTGCTTCGTATTTGAAGGTACACATTGCGTAAACATTCCAACCAGTGCAATGAGAAGAGCAATTGATATCAGCTTTATAATGAGCTTGTGATTAGTTTTCATCGATCACACATCCTGCTGAAGTTTTAGCGATTAAGTCTTTCATACTATATTTATTATTTGCTTCGAATTGAGTTGCCATTTGCGCCACACTTGCAACGTCCGCGGTGTTAACCACATCTCTCATACAAACAAGTTTAAAAACTTTTTGGGCCATGCATTGTGAGAAGGCCTTACTTTTCGCAAACATCATACCTATGCTTTGAGCACCGTTACCGGTGACAGCTCCTCGCCATCCGACAGTTGCGTTCTGTCCCGTTGCCCATAGATTAATCCATTCATCATTAGTGGTAACAAATCCTTGTGGGTAATAATTATTTTGGTTCATTTTACCTTGAACTTGACCTGGAGTGTAGACGAGTTGATTTCCGGAAAAGTTATAGTAGGAGTAAGCTCCACGGAGACCATCTTGTCCTGCGTGACAACCGACACATCTATTTTTATATGTTCGACTGTCTCCACCTGGATTTCTTTCAACATCTCGGGCCACGCGAAAATCCGGCACCGTAATATCATGCAAATCTTCATAATCTTTACAAAGGTAATTCATGAAAATGAAACGGTTTACACGACGATTTGTTCCGGCCGAAAAATAATTTTCTCCAGCATTTCTTGTCGTCGTTACACCCGCAACGGCGGCCGATGGAAGACCAGTCACTGATGATTGTGCTCTTACAACCAGTGTATCCATAAAACTAATATTTTGAGATTCAGCATTTCGGTAGTGATTATTGTCTGTGTTTGAATAAACTGGAAGAGCGGCATTATCGACAATATAAAGGATGTCATCATATAGAATCTTATCAAATGGAGTGTCGTCTCGTATGACTCCTAGAATCGTTGCCACGTAATCGTTCATGGGAACACGTGGAGTTCTGTCGCGGTTAGACCAAGGCTTAATCCAATTTTTTAATGTGATATTGTAGAAACCTGGATTTTCCATAGCAATCTTAGCAGCTGCTTCTGGGTCACCTTGGGAGATGGCAGAACTCATGTCATCAAGCACGTCTTGCTTTGGTGGAACCCCGGCCAAACGGTTATGCATTTTCCACGCTCTTTCTCTTGATCCAGCAATGGATTGAAAACAAAAGGAAGTTAAAATAAAAATAACAATGAGCTTTCTCAAAAGGCCTCCTAAAACGAATCTAGTGATCTAATCGGAATTTGAATTTGAAACTGTTACATTTTTACACCCGACATCGACGATCAGGTAAATAGGATTTCTAAGACTTATGCAGTTCTTACCGAAAAGTATTTATGATAAAACGCTATATTTGGTCTGCCTTCATATTGATTGGAACAATTGTTCTGGATCAGTTGTCAAAAAATTGGGCCCATGGACTCTCAAGCCTGCATTTTAATCAGGGTTTTATCATGGGTATCTATGCCGACCTTCCAGACAGTTTGAGGATCGTGGCACTAGGTGCATTTGCCGGGTTTATTTTTTTTCTTTATCTCTTTTTAATGTACGTCATTCCCTCGACAGCAAAATGGGTTAAGTTTGGACTTTCTTTTTTAGTCGGAGGGATTTTTGGAAATGTTATTGATAAAATAATCTACGGACGCACAGTGGATTTTATTCCATTTCATGTTGGGTCATTTCAAGTGGTGTTTAACTTCGCTGATCTTTTTCAATGGGTCGGCTGTCTTCTGGTTTTATGGGTGGTTTTTAAAAGAGATAAGTTAATTTGGTTCCCGGATAGTTCACGGCAAAATTATTTAATTAATCCCAGAGATCAGTACCGTGTCGCATTCAATTTTACAGTCGTTGCCTTTTCCACCTCAATGATGCTGGGGATTTTTTCATTTGCCTTTTTTAGAACGCTTATGCTCAGTGTGAATTTTCAGGGGGACCATTTGATGCTGTCATATTTTTTGACTTATTTTATTTTGACTCTGCTTTTTTGCTCAATGTCCTTTATTACTGGAATCGTTATTAGTCATCGAAGCTCAGGCCCCTTGTACGCTTTCGAGCAGTATCTTGATAATTTAATGAAGGGAAGAGATCGTAAATTGGTCTTACGTGATTCAGATAACTACAAACATCTTGAACAAGTAGCAGACAAACTGCGGGTCCATTTTCTTCCTGAGGACGATAAATAACACGACGCAGGACAGTGTAAGAATCTAAAAGTAGACAATCATTTGAGTTCTTTGGTCAAATCTTAGGATTGTTCAAGGGAGAACCATATGAAATTTCTAATGATTACGGCCTTAATGTTTGCGGCGCTGGCCTTCGCTGGAGAAAATGACAAAAGCCACACACCAAAAAGTTTTGAAGTCTCTGGCAAAAAAGCTGTCTTTGCTGATTTTTCAGAAGCCACTTATTACATCAACTATGACTTGAGTCAGAAAATTGCTTCTGTAAAAGCGGAAATTATTCTTGAAACAACTGAAGCAGGATTTCCTGTTTTTGATTCCGTTGTTGCCCCAACTTCAGTTTTATTCGACGGCGCAAGTGTAACAACTATTGAAGCTAAAACTCCAAAAGGCGAAACAACGCTTAGGCTTGTAAATAAGCAAGCTGAGGCCGGATTACATACTCTGACGGTTATAGTTCCTCTTACTGCACTCATTGAATTTTCTGATGCAGGAGTTAAAAGTGCTTTTTGGACTTCAGATCTTGATGAGAGAAATTTCTTAGAGCGATACATGCCAGCTAATTTTGAATTTGATCAAGTCAAAATGAATTTCGTTGTTAAATTTCTTGGAGCTAAGAATAAACAAGTTATTTATACCAATGGTAACATCGCTGAATTAGACTCAAATACTTTTAAAATTTCTTATCCGTCTTATTATACTTCATCTAGTATTTTCTTCCATACGGTTCCTCAAGGGGCCACATCAGAAGAACGTTTCACTCTTAAGTCAATTGATGGTCGTGATATACCTGCAGTGGTTTATTTCTCTAAATCATCTTGGATGGGTTCTTTAGCTAATTTAAAAACAAAGACGACTGCCATTTTTCATGAACTCGAAAGTGACTATGGCCCGTTTCCTCATCCATCGATTACTGTTCTTCAGGCCGGCTCAGGCGGAATGGAGTACTGTGGCGCAACCATGACGGATTTCTCGGCCCTTGGGCATGAGCTATTTCATTCATATTTTGCTCGTGGCGTAATGCCAGCTAATGGTAATGCCGGTTGGGTTGATGAAGCTTTGGCATCATGGAGAGACGACGGCTATCAGACGATTTCAACTCTATCTGGTTCAAGTGCAATGTCCTCTCATGAGTACTATACAAGAACAACTGATACAGCTGCCTATTCATTTGGTAAGCGTTTCATGGGTTATCTTGACAGCAAGCTTCAGTCTAAGGGTGGTCTCAAGCCATTCATGAGATACATGGTTGATAAAAAAGTGTTCACGCCATTTTACGTAGAAGAATTCATCAAAGAGATGTCTACTTTTACGGGGATTTCAGTTGAGTCTGATTTTAAAAAATACACTTATGGAAGTGGGAATATTTTTGCTCGTGATTTGAAATCAAATCCGGCCATTCATCGCAAGATGACTGTTAAGGAAATGCAGAACTATCTTTAATATTATTTTAGCTTAACATGGTGGCGTCGGATCACGGCGCCATCTTCTTTGTGAATACACTCGCCACTTTTTCTTAATTCAATAACAATTTTTACGTTCTTACCTGGGTCATTATTTTTTGGTTGAAAGAGGGCCGCAGCTGCCACCATTGCTGGAGCGCCACCGCCTCCGATATTGTATTTGTTAACGAGGGTGTTGATGTCTTTAGTTTGAGGGACTCTTTTGTCCTCTGATTGATTGATACTTGGATACATAACGGATGAGGCTTTGTATGTATCTCTATCACCTGCTGGGTCACTAACTGGTTGGTGACCCCAGGTAGGTACATGCTGTAATCCCAAAAAGTGGCCCATCTCGTGTAGGACAATTGTGCGTAAATCAAATCCGTCATCTTCGTCAGTTCCGTCTGAAAGTGAGTCAAAAGAAAAAGCAAATGGACCTGGTTTGTAATTTACGAGGATGTCGGCTTCAATTATTCCAACGTACTCATTTGTCTCGCCAGCATTATAGCGACGACCAAAAAGCTGTGTTATGGCAAGAGCGTCTGGGGAAACATCTGATGGCCAAGTTGAGGCCTTGTAGATTCCAAAGACACCATCCGTTTTAGTGATGTTGTAAGTATTGTTTCCGTTAGAAGTTGAAAAAAATGTTTTTTGATCTGACACGGCAGTTTTCCATGCAGTTCCCATTTGAGTTATTGCATCTTTTTCAGCTGGAGAAAAACTAGTTGAAATACGAACTGATTTTGGAAAAGTTTTGTTAACCCAGATGTACGGAGCCTCTTCATTAACCGCCGCACTTGAAGAGCTTGCATCAGTTATTTCTGGACTTGGTGTACAGGCGATGAGGAACATTAATGTTAAGAGTGCCAGTAGTGAGGTCATCCATCTCCCCGCTCAAATTCCGAGCTTATAGCTTTATCGGCATTTGAGGGGGAAATCTGAGGCTGAATTTAGAATTACTTAGCTGATTTGGCGTGGTCGGCCAGAAACTGATCTAAACCATTTTTAGTTAATGGATGGGCGAATAACCCCTCGATAACTTTGAAAGGAAGAGTTGCCGTGTCCGCACCCATCATGGCGCATTCTTTAACATGCTGAGAATGGCGAAGAGATGCCGCTAGGATTTTCGTTTCGTATCCATAATTGTTAAAAATTTGGCGAATTTCTCCAATCAAATCCATGCCAGTTTGGCCTACATCGTCCAGGCGTCCAACGAAAGGGGAGACATAGGTTGCACCGTTTTTAGCAGCTAAAAGTGCCTGATTGGCCGAAAATATAAGCGTAATGTTGGTTTTGATGTCGTTTTGTGAGAAATGCTTGCAAGCAATCATTCCGTCTTTAGTCATAGGTAGTTTTATGACAACGTTTTTATGAATCTTAGACAGCTCCGTTCCTTCTTTAATCATTCCAGGCGCATCAAGGGCGATCACTTCGGCCGAGATAGGCCCATCGACGATTTCAGCAATTTCACGAATAAGATCAGCGTTTTTCTTCCCTGATTTCGCTACAAGCGTTGGATTGGTTGTGACCCCATCAATAAAACCCCAAGTGTAGGCCGTCTTGATTTCGTTGATATCGCCAGTGTCGATGAAAAATTCCATATAGTCTCCTAGAAGAGTCAGGTTATTAATTCTTGGTTTCCGATCATTTCGCAATCATAATAGGAAGCATGAAGACATTTGGCCACTTAGTTTGGTTACTATTTTTTTTAGGTTCTGCCCACGCAGTAACTATTGTTCCCAACCTCCCGGATCAGGGCGTATTAGCGGTTGATAACAGAGCAGCAATTGATCCCAATGTTGATTACGAACATTTCAGTGGTCGCGTCTCTGACAAGGACGACTCTTCTCGGATTTTTAAAGTTCATGTCGAAAATAATAATACCAAGTTCTTCAGAGCTGGGGATTCGGTTCAGTTCAAAGTAAATCTTAAAAATAACAAAGACTACTGTCAGGCATTTGTTCGAAACGTCGAAGATTTCCATTTTACCATTTATGTAGAAAGCTTGGCACCGTGTTATTCTGCTGATGAGTACTTTCGTCGTGGAACGGTTCTGAATTTTTATTCTAAACGTCTCGCTCTAAGAGTTTTTGAAGCTTCAAAATATCGTGAACAGTTAATTGTGAGAAAAGAAGATTTTCTGAATCAGCTCAATGGTATCAATCATTTTCTTTGGACATTTGATCAGCAAAAAGTGAAAGCGGCTGCAGATTATGATCAGCAGATTAATCAACTTCAGCGAGAAAAAAGAAAGGCCCTAGATGACATGATTGCGCTCAAGCAAGAGCGTCTAGTAATTCAAAATGAACTTATGGTAAAACTCAATGAACTAGATGAGTCTTTAATTCATTACCGAGTTGAACGTCAGGAGCTGATGACGGATCGTTGGAATCTTGACCATGATTCTGGGCTTCCTTTTGGGCAAAGACCTCAGGATGTAAAGAAAACTTTTCGTTAGTTTTAGTTTGTTAAAGGTTTGTTAATTCTTCTGCCTCAGATAGTCTCTAATAATCAAAAATTTTGTATTTATCCAAGCAAATGCTCGTATTTCCTAGTAAGATAATACACCTACGGAGTTATTTATGGATCAAATCCTCATCAAGCAACGTGAGCTTACTCAGCACCCGGTTTATCAAACCTTCAGTGGAATTCAGTCTATTCAACATTTCATGCGCTATCATGTTTTTGCTGTTTGGGATTTTATGAGTTTACTAAAATCTCTTCAGCGTCACATCACATGCGTTACTGTGCCATGGATGCCTTCACCATACCCTGCCGAAATGGTTCGACTTATTAATCAGATCGTTTTGGGTGAGGAAAGTGATCTTGATCAGTTTGGAAATCCTACTTCACATTTTGATCTCTACTTGAAAGCAATGGAAGAAATAGGTGCTTCAACATCTGAAATCAGAGATTTTTTGAGGACTATGGATCTTTCTAAAATTCCTGAGGGGGCGCGACAATTTGTGACTCATAATCTTAAAGTTGCCGAGCACGGGCATGTCGTGGAAGTTGCGGCCAGTTTCTTTTATGGCCGTGAAAAACTAATTCCAGAAATGTTCGAAGTCATTGTTTCAACCCTGAGAAAAGAAAATATCAACGCCCCGACTTTGCTTTATTACCTTGATCGCCATATTGAAGTTGATAGTGGCGAACATGGACCACTTGCTTTGAAGTGTCTTGATTACCTTGTTGGTGATGATGAGCGACTTAAATTTCTTGCCTACAAATCAGGTCAAGATGCTCTCGAAATCAGACAGAGACTTTGGGATGATGTTCTAAGCTCAAATCTTATTTCTTAATAAATTTAAATTGGCCACTATCAAGCATGTTACTGGCGGATTGATAGTAACTGATCGCCTCATTGATGAAAGGCGATTCCTTGTGAACCTTTTGTTTTTTAGTAACCGGATTGTAACTAAAATTTCGCACAATTCGATTAGGTCCTAGAGTTGTTAGAATCTGCTCCTTGTAATAACCAACGTATTGATAATTTCCAATAAAGGCCCTTTCATCTTTCCAGTTAGGATTGAATGGGCTTTGGCCAAAAAAGGGTGATTGATCCTTAAGTCCAAGTAAATGAATGAGTCCTGGCAGGAGATCTATTTGACTGCTTAAATTGTTAATAACTTGTGGGGATAAAAGTTTCGGTGCATATATCCACAAAGGTATGTGAAAATCTGACATATCCAAATCAAAACGACCTCTGCCTTCTGTGCTGTGATCTGCAACAATTACAAAGATTGTATTTTGGGCCCACTTTTCGTCTTTAACTGATTCGAGAAATTTACCAATGGCAAAATCAGTATACTTAACGGCCCCTGCGCGACTGGTTCCGCTTGGAATATCAATTTTACCGGCCGGGTATGTGAAGGGACGATGATTGGAGGTAGTTAGCATAAACATTAAGAAAGGTTTGTCGGACTCACTCCTTTGAAGAATCATTTGATGGGCCTTATTAAAAAGGTCCTCGTCACATGCCCCCCAAGCGTTACTAAAGGTTATTTCATTTTTTTTAAAATCCCCCTCGTCTACAACACTAAAACCGTTGCCTGAAAAAAATGAATTCATGTTATCAAAAAATCCACTTCCACCGTAAAGGAAAATGGGTTCATAGCCATTCTCAGTAAAAGTGTGCCCCATGGAGTAAAGGTCTTTATGATCTGGACGTTTACCTACGGCATACCCCGGTGTAGGAGGAACAGATAGATTTAGGGCCTCAAGGGCCCTTACAGTTCTTGTGCCAGTGGCATAAAAGTTTTTAAAGAAAACAGACTTTCCTGAAAGATCATTAAGATAAGGAGTCGTTTCTTTCTGCCCATCTAGAGTGCTAATGAATTTTGCCCCCAGACTTTCAACGGTGATGAAAACAACATTTGGATGCTTTCCATTGAATGGAACAGTGGATGTGCCTAGAGTAACCTTTTTATCGCTCATCACTTTTTGCACAGTTCCACTAGGTAGAGTTGGGTAGAATGCCTGATAATCTATTCTGTTAGAGCGAAAGGCACGAACAAATTCAATTAACCCATTTCTTGCCAACTGGTCATCATGAAAATTCTGCTCATGCATTTCCAACCAGGGCGCAACACCCAAAGTTAGGATCGTCGGGATAAGTATTCCAAATAAAGCAAAAGTTGTTCGTTTCTTAAAGAATAGCTGTTTGCTCCATACTTTGAAACGTATGAGGGGAGTGAGTTTCGTAAATGCTAAAGCGACAACTAAGACGGAACTTGTAATTATGCCCATTGGAAAGGATTCTCTAATGTTTGCCAACACTTCATTTGTGTAAACAAGATAATCGACAGCAATAAAGTTGAATCGTGAATGAAACTCATTCCAGAAAACTAGTTCGCAGAAACCAATAAATAAAAAGACAAAAGAAAATACGAATGTACTGACATGATTAAAAATGGATTGAGAGAATTTTGCGTGAGACTCTTCTTTGAATAGGAGTGATGAAACCATCAAAGGAATTGAGAGTATAGACCAAGCTGTTATGTCCCAGATAAAACCATACAGCATTGAATTCGCCATATTAACAAAACCAGTCGGCCGTTCAATAACAAGCATCATTCTGACTATGTTTTGAATAAATATGTAGATAAATGTGAGTTTAAACCAAAAGTGATAATTGACTCTAAAACTTAAAGACATGCCATTCCTTCATTGGAGTTGCCTTATTCTAGATACTCCTTCCCTAGAGGTAAATGTATTTATTTGGATGGGTAAGTATCAAGGAATTTTCTGACATATTCTGTTTTTACGATTGTTTCGTTACCAGCGTCCATCTGGTAGGTTTTAATTGAGCTACAGTTTCCCTTACCATTGTAGTCTAATTGACCACTGGAAAGAATTCCTTCAACTTCTCCAGATAGCGCGTTAAAAACTCCGGATCCGGAATTTACCGAAAAAGCGTCAACATTGCTTACAAATGAATTTTTTAAGACTTTTAGAACAAAGGCGTCTCCTGCAATTTTTGTCGGAAGACCGCTTGGGTGGCCAATCAGAACAAGTGAGTCATTAACCGACAATTCACCTTTCTTTCGGATCTTGGCAAATGCCCGATCAGAAACTGGCCGCTTAAGTTTAATTAGCGCATGATCAATTCCTAAATCAAGTTTCATCTCTTTTAAAATAACTTCACCACATTCGTAAATATTGTCATTTGAAACCGTTACCGAGGCTTGGTTTTCTTTTGATACTTTATAATCAAATACCCAGACAAATTCTTTGCAGATCTGTTTCGCTAGGTCATAGCAGTGAGCGGCAGTCATAATAACATCTGGGGCAACTAATGTTCCTGAACAGTTGGCCGCAGTTGGTTGATGGCGAAATCTTTCTTCTGGACACAGATTGTACATGTCTCCCAGCGATTTACTGCTGATCATGCTTTCTTGCCCGAAATTTTTAATGTTAGTTTTCTCAATCAATGCAGCAGTAGATTTAGCAAGATTGACAAAAAGGGGATTAGTAACGGCATAGACGTCCATGCGATTATCATCACCGTAAACGGCATCGTGACCGGCGTAGACATTAAGACTTAGAAAGATGAGGACGGATAAATATTTCATTATTTCATCCGACATGTTTTTGTGACTTTAAATTCATCTACCTCGTCCAGTCTTACGATATCCAGATTATTATTTGCGGCATAATCGAGGATTAAAGGAAGGCCATTAACCGAACTCAATTGAATGTCATGCTCAAGGATCACTCCACCAGAAGTAGGTTCCGTTATGTCTTTTCTCAATTTAATCTGTGTCACCCTGCCAGCAGAATTCCTTACAGTTTTATACGTGATGTATTTTCCGCCTTCGTTTGAGGCCTTAATGTTAGCGGCTACTTCGGATCCAGTAATTCCGGGAACCCAATCACTTGAATCAATATCCCAAAAAGCAAATTGGATACAGTTATCCCCGGTAAGTTCCTGAGAGATTTCTTTGAGCGTATTTATGTGATGATGATCTTTTCTTTGGCCGTAGGCCGCATAGGGGAAGCGGTAGAAAAACTTGTCAATGGTGTATCCGGATCTTTTGTAAAGCGCCGCTAGCTCAACAAATGATTGCTTGACCCGAGATTTCCAAACGTCCTTTGTGATGTTGTTTGAGTTGTCGTGATTTTTTCCGTGAGAGGCCACGATATGTCCTTCATCCAGCATTCGCTTGACGAGAGGAAAGGTTGCTTCAGTCACGTTTGTGGTGATGATAAAGAATGTTGCCTTGGTATTATTTGCCTTCAATGCGTCGAGAATCTTTGCTGTGTAAATTGGGTGAGGGCCATCATCAAAAGTCAGAGCATACTTTCCGGTTTTATAGAGAGAAGGGGCGCCATACTGGGTATAGCCTTGGTCTGCCGAGGTGTATTGCCTATCTTCCGGGTAGTGGAAATAGGCAGAAGCCGATAGAGAGAGTGTCGCTAATAATAGTGAAAATATTGTTTTAATCATAATGCCAAAAAGTATAGGGCATTTTATGTTTACTCATTCACACTTTGTAAGCTTTACCTACTTTTCACAAGGTGTTTTTTGTTCAAATGAAATCAAGCGTTTCGGGCCTATTGGTCAGGAAAATATGCCCGGCCTCTTAACACTTTCTTGATGTGTTATAATAGATATATGAAGCGGCCCTATTTCCAACTCTTAATTCTTTTCATTTTCGCCTTTTCATTCTCCCTAGGTGAAGGCCGCGAAGGGTTTCGAGGTCTGGCCAGTGCCTGGAACGTCATTCCTTCAAGATCTCTTTCTGGACTTCATTATGTTTTTAAAGGGTTTGAATACAACGACGCTGAGGGTTCAGTTCGCGTTTCTGGCCCTGTTATTGAGATTACCCAAGGACTTCATGCTGGCTCCAAAGTTTATCCCGATGGATTCTCGCTTGATATGGATCAGGAAGACTTTGAAGAAGAGCAACTTTTAGGACAATCCATTTTTCAGGCCCGCTCTGGGAAAGGAAATACTGTAGGAACTGCATTCTTGGTCGGACGTGACTTGGTTCTCACAAACCGTCACATTATGGGAATTAGACCTAAAGATAAAAAATGGAAATGTGGAGAGTTTTCTATTCTCCTAAATCATAAAGAAGAAAAAGTCGCATGCGATAAAGTTCGCTACTGCAGTTCAGTTCATGACTTTTGTGTGGTTCAAATGAAAAAAATGGCCAATGGATTATTCATGGGGGCAGAAGTCAGAACACTACGTATGGCACGTCGAGTTCAGGCGGGACAGCATGCTCCACTTCTTCATATTGGAAACGCTGGTGGACTTGGCCTGCAAGCATCACGTGGGCAAGGACTCATTATCTCAGGAGGGGAGTTTCATCACTATGTTCCCACTCTCGGCGGCTCATCTGGTGCACCTTTGATTGATGAGAAGGGCCAAGTGATAGGCATCAATTGGGGACATACTGGAAAAGATTATGTTGATGATGCCTCATTTAACAGAGGAGTACTTTCGTCGACTATTTTTAACGAGCTTAAACGAACTCATCCTTATACGCTGAATGAAATTCGAAGTTTTAAATCGTGGTTTCGTCGTGAAAAAAATCCTCGTCACATCAAAGTTGAATCCCGTAGTAATCCCCGAGTGAAGTAGTTCAAAAATCAACAACTTACCTGTAAGAATTTAACAGATGCCTAGGACTGTGCTCCTTAGCTAACATTAATCATTATCAGAAAACCAACTTGGAAGGTTTTTACCATACATTAGGAGGATTCATGTTTCGTTTAACACTGATCTCTTTGATCGCACTATTTAGTTTTAGTGCTTTCTCTCAAGAGAATTCGATCGAAGGCTTTAACAACCGATTTAATCTTGTCAAAAATGACCAAGGTGAAATCACTGTTATCAAACTTAAGCGCGCGACTCGTTTTTTTACAATTAAGCCGTTTATTGAACAGCTTAAAAATGATCTTCTTGGCCAGCAAGCTGCTTTGAAGAACATGACTGCGACTGAACTTGATGACATGATGATCGAGCTTGGTATGAATCCTTATGCCTTAAATTTTGAAGAAGGTTCTCAAGACGCTCAAAATTTCAGAGATTCAATTCTTAACATCGCCAACATTGATGTTGAAGCTTCTTTCACTGAGCTAGACAAAGCTGACTTCTGGGCAGAATTTCAGGCCCGTCTAAACGAAGCTATGCTTTTCTTAGATCCAACTGTTGTAGCGAATCTTAATGATTCACGTTTTTTCTACAAAAAAGCAGTGACTCATAAAGTAGTTGTTTGGGCGCTTGAGCAGGCTCAGAAACGTTTTTCAAACATTCCAGTTCTTAACATTGCTAGTTTCGTAATCGTTCGCGTTCACGACATGATGCTTGAGCAGCGTCACTTTGCTCACAACATGCTTCTTCATTACTTCGAAACAGTAAAAGAAACGAAGCTTGGTATGACTAAGTTAGAAGTTGATCGTGCTGTTTCTTCAATTTATGAATACCGCATTGAAGCGACTAATTACATGGAATCAAATAATGCAAATGCTAGCTGGGCAAACTACGGTATTAACAAGTTTTTTACTATGGTTCGTGCTGGTAACACTACAATTAATGGTTGGAAAGATCCTCTTTCAACTCGCGAATTTTCAGAAATCAAAAAATTGAATTTTGCTTTTGCTTCTGTGACTAACGAAGGTGTTCGTAAAATTTTTCACCTAAACCACAAAGCGTTTATGTTCTCTTCTAAGCCTTCACTTGCTTATAACTATGCAAAGCCTAAACAAGTTAAACAGCTTCGTTCACTCTTGAATTTGGGTGGAGTTGCTATCGGTTTCTTGAAGCTTCCAGCTTTTGTTAAACAAAGCTGTGAGACATTCATGAAGTCTGTTTATGTTGAACAGGTTAGAACTGAAGGTGCCCTTGTTGGTTACTTCGAGTCTACTGGTGATACAGCTATGATGAAATCTGTTTACGCGCAAAGATCAAATCTTTATATTGTTGAATAGTTTCTTCTGATTCTCGAAGGCCACCGTAAGGTGGCCTTTTTTTTTATTTAAATCTGCATACATTTTAGACACCTGATACATTTTGGCCACTGTAGAAGGCCATAATGTCCGATTTCTTGGCAAACCATTTGCATCTAAATCTCTATAAACTTAACCAGGGATATCCTCGTGAAGGCCATTATTGCTGTTTTATTCATGCTTTTTTCAGTTAGTTCTTTTGCTCAAAAAGTACAAACTCTGGATGTGGATAAAAACTTAATTAAGCTTGATGATGTTCATGAAACAAATTTTGACGGAACGAAGAGATTTTTTTTGAAGTTATCTGCTGCTTCTCCTGAGTCATTTAAGGTTAAATTTAAGTATCATTACCATTTTACTTCAAAGACTCTTGACTCAATTGTCCTCTCACCTGGCGGTATTAGTAGCTATAATACCACTTCCAGTACCGAGTATTTTGAGGGTCATGAAACAATGCGATTTAATATTGCTGAGTCTTCCGTTTTGGAAGGTGAAGAGCTTCAGCTTTTGGTTGAAGTCTCAAAGCCTCATAAAAATACTCACGGAATAAAAGTTGTCGTTAAGCTTGTTGATGAAAAGGGAAATACTGTTAATGGTGGAAGAAAGCTTCTGGGCCTATTGGGACATTCTTATGAGGTTAAGAAAAACTGCCATCTACCCCTTTAGTCGTTTAACCATTTTAAATTTATCGTCCAATTCGGCGTAAGTTATATAGCCAAGTTTCTCGTATAGCTTTTTAGCGCGCGGGTTTTCTTTATTTACGTTTAAATGAAGTTCATGGTGGGGATAGTTTAAGCGGCAAAACTCTTCGGCCTGAGTGATCATATCTTCAGCAACATTCTTTCCCCGATATTCTGGAAGCAGGATGACGTAACAAAGATAAATGTCTTCTGCCTTTGGTAAGAAGGCGATATGGCCTATGATTTGTCCCTGATATTTAAATAGTAACGAAGAATTTTCTGAATTAGTTGCAAAATCTGCCTCCCATTCGTGCTCGCAAAAAGGAAATTTTGCGTTTGGGGAGGCAAGTTTTAAATCATTTTTATCTATGTACAAATGTTTGATTAATCGCGCCTGAAAAGGGTCGTTGACCACTACTTCAAGTACTACGTTCAAGCGGTTTTTCTCTTAACTGTGCCTAAAATCAATACCGCTATCTGAGTGGCGAAAAATGATCCAAGAAAGATTGCGCCACCTTCGGAAAAGCCATAGGAATGAAGGCCAGATGCGAGAATATAATTAACCCCGAACCAGGCCATCATTACGGTCATGAAGGCCCCGGCAACCAGAGGAACAAATCGATGTGGAGGAATCCATGAGGTTGATTTGCCGTGAAGTATGGCAATGTAGACCAAGAGAACAATAAGGGACCAAGTTTCTTTTGGATCCCAGCCCCAGAATCTGCCCCATGAATAATCGGCCCAAACTCCACCTAGAATAATTCCCGTGGCGAGCATAATAACCCCACATTTAATGCAGGTATAAATTAGATCAACACCGTAGCGGTACTCTGCTGGTGAGACTTTAAAAAAACGATCTCGAATCATGAGTCCGTTTGCTATAATCCAAGAGAGGGAAAGTGCTGCATACGAAAGGATCACAGTCGTTACGTGTGTCGAGAGCCAGAAATTATCACGCAAAACAGGAACTAAAGGAGAAATTCCCGCGTCTAGCATGCCATTTGCGAACTTCATCATCATAAGAGTAAGAACGTTGTAACAAAGGCCAGCGATAACGAAGGCCACTTCTTTTCGAATGAGGGAGATAATGCAGCCGATAACTAAAGCTCCAAGCCCAGAAAACATGACAGTCTCATACATGTTAGTGACTGGGCCCCTGCCAGAAATCATGACTCTCATAATGACAGCAGT
>JBILYY010000116.1:0-10651 GCA_044377495.1 Bacteriovoracaceae bacterium
TACCAGTGGTTGAACTTGGACAAGTACCACAGGCACCTTGGTATTTAACGATCAAAACATTATCTTTAAAATCTTTAATTGCTAAATCACCACCATCCGCCTGCAGTCCCGGGCGGATTCGTTTATCAAGAATATCTTCTATTCTTTGCATTTCTGGTGTGAGGTGAGCGCGCCTTTCATCTTCAGGGTCAATGACTTTTATGTTTGGATTATGATCTTCAATAAAACTTTCGATACAAGTTTGAACGGCCGGCTCAAGAGAGTTCCAGTCCTCAAAGCTAAATTTAGATATTGTGATGACGTTTTGAAAAAAGTGAATTTGGTCTACGCCTCTGAGGTCAAACAATGATGCCGCCAAAGGGATTTCACGACAGTCCTGCGGGGACTTGAACGATATTTTTCCTTCATTCATAACATCTTGGCTCAAGATGAACTTGAGTGCATTTGGATTTGGAGTTGGCTGAATTGTGATTTCTAATTTTTCATGTGTCATAGTTTGTGTTTCCATAAAATTACTCAAAAAAACGTTTAACTTTTATTATGCCAGCATAAAGCTGATCAATATCTGCTTGATTGTTATAGACAGAAAGTGAGGCCCGACAAGTGGCCGGGACACCAAAAAATTTCATTAATGGCTGAGTACAATGATGTCCTGTTCTGATTGCGATACCTTCTTTGTCGATTAAAGTTGCAATGTCATGTGGGTGAATACCCTCAAGGGCGAATGAAATAACTGAAGCTTTTTTCTTGGCCGTACCATAGATACGAAAACCAGGAATTGAACTTAATTTCTTTGTCGCATATTCAAGCAATTCATCTTCAATCTTTTGAATTGTCTCAATTCCAACCTGATTAATATAATCAACGGCCGAACCTAATCCAATAACGGCCGATATTGCGGGTGTTCCCGCCTCAAATTTATGGGGAAGGTTATTGTAAGTCGTTTTTTCGAACGTCACGACATCGATCATGTCTCCACCACCCTGATAGGGTGGCATCATGTTTAAGAGTTCTTCTTTAGCGTAGAGTATGCCAACACCAGTCGGGCCAAACATTTTGTGGCCAGAAAAGCCTAAGAAATCAACGTCGAGGTCTTGAACATCAACTTTTAAATGAGCTATTGCCTGGGCCGCATCGATAAAGACTTTTGCACCTATTTTATGGGCCGATTGTATCATCTCTTTTACAGGGTTAATTGTTCCCAAAGCATTTGAAACATATACAACGCTCACAAGTTTTACTTTTGAAGTTAAGAGCTTTTCATATTCCTCAAGGATAATTTCGCCTTGTTGATTAATTGGAATGATTTTGATTTTTAATTTTTTCTCTTCCGCAACTAACTGCCAAGGGACAATGTTCGAGTGATGTTCCATTTGAGAGAGAAGAATTTCGTCTCCTTCATTAAGGAAGTGACGAACATAACTCTGGGCCACGAGATTAACACTCTCTGTCGTTCCCTTAGTGAAGATGACCTGCTTTCTATCAGGAGAGTTAATTAGTTTTGCTATCTTGTCTCGAGTTGCCTCGAATTTTGTCGTCGCATTTTCAGATAACCAATAAAGACCGCGATGAACATTGGCCGTCTCTAACCGGTAGTAGCGGTCCATTTCATCGATAACGGATGTAGGTTTAAGTGTCGTTGCTCCGCTATCAAGATAGGCCAAGCGCTTTCCATTTATTATTTGTTCAGCGACTGGAAAATCTTTTCTGTAAGGATTTTCTTTTAGGATGCTCATTTTTCGCCCCCCAATTGAAATTTCATTTTAAGTGATTCCATGACCAGTGTTTCCGCTTTCGTTTGGATGGCTTTATTCTTTATCTTAAGCACAATTTCCATTCCAAAGGCATGAGCAAGCAATGTTTTTGCTTTATCCGCTGGTATTCCGCGTGCCATGAAGTAAAAAACCTCATCATCAGATAATTGCCCAGTTGTGGAACCGTGAGAGCATTTCACATCGTCTGCAAAAATTTCAAGCTGAGGCTGCGAATGGGCCTGCGCCTTATTAGATAGAAGTAAGTTCTTATTTAACTGAGAGGACGCAACCCTCTGGGCCTGAGGATGGATGTGAATCTTTCCAGTGAAGATTCCCTTAGAATCTCCATCCAGTATTCCCTTTGCGATCTGACTTGAAGTGGTGTCGGCCGCTCGGTGCTCGATAACTGTATTAATATCAGAATGCTCAGTTCCGTTAGTAAGGTATAGATTGTATGACTCTCCGTTTGCCCCTGAATCCAATAGTTCCAGATTCAAGTTACGACGATTCAATTTGCCTGAAATATTTAATAAAACATTTCGGTAATTTCCATCACGGGCAACATAGGTTTGTGTTGAAGAATGAAATAGGGCGGATTCACTACCATGAGATATTTGAACGTGCTCTAGCTGTGCACCTGTCTCAACATAGACATAGGTTTCATTAAGCGCAGCGTGGGCTATTGCCTGATCATAATTTTCTTCCAAAATGGAAGCTTCAGAAAATGCGTTTGCTTTAATGACAAACGTAGGTGCCGTTAGTCCTGAGCGAGTCACCACATTTACCAGACGAATAGGTTTATCTAGTTTTACGTTCTTTTCAATCTCAAGCAAAATACCGTTGCCTAAGAGACTGTGATGAAGATGAGAAAGAGCATTGTTTTCTTTCAGTGTTGTAGACAGTTCAGTGAAGGATTCAGCTATGCTGGATACTTTTAGCCCGGCCACAACTGGTTTCGGGTTTTTTAGCTCTCCATCAATAAAAACTAAAGAAATGAAGTTTGTATCAAGATAATCCTCGAAGCGAGCTTCATCGGCTTCATAGGCAGAATAAGTAAGGGCATTAAAAAACGTACTCAAGTTTGTAAACTTGTAAGCTTCAGGATCAAGCGCCGTCAAACCTTTCTGTTTGAAAAGTTCCAAATGCGTGAGCCTAAAGTCACTTAATGGGCCCAGGTTCTTATCAATATTTTTCTTGGCCAGTTCGACCAGTTCATCTTTATTCATTACTTAATCCCGGAAGTCAGCCAGTCGTAGCCTTTTTCCTCTAATTCCAATGCTAAGGTTTTATCGCCCGATTTAATGATCTGCCCTTTATAAAGGACGTGCACAAAGTCAGGCACAACATAATCCAGTAAACGCTGATAGTGAGTGACAAGAATGGTGGCATTATATTTTGTTTTAAGGGCATTTACCCCGTTGGCCACGACTTTAAGGGCATCAATGTCTAATCCCGAATCCGTTTCATCTAAGAGTGAAAGGCGCGGATTTAAAATCGCCATCTGAAGGATTTCATTTTTTTTCTTCTCGCCACCCGAGAAACCTTCATTCACGGAACGCTCCAGAAATGATTCATTCATATCGAGCAGTTTAAGTTTTCCACGTAGATGTTTTAAGAAGGCCTCATCATCCATTTTATCCAGACCTTGATGCTCACAAATCTGATTGAATGACTCTTTAAGGAAAGTAAAATTGGAAACACCAGGTACTTCAATCGGGTATTGAAATCCTAAAAAGATTCCTTCTTTGGCGCGATCAGATGGGTCCAGATCGAGCAAGCTTTTCATTTTGCCGTTGATTTCAAAATTGACTTCACCGCCAGTGACTTTATAAGCGGGATGGCCGGCAATGATTTTTGATAAAGTAGATTTACCAGATCCATTCGGACCCATAATGGCATGAACTTCACCTTTTTTGACAGTTAGGTTGATGCCTTTCAGTATTTCATTTCCATTAATTTCGGCAGTTAAATTTTTAATTTCAATCATAATTATCCCACACTGTTTTCTAGTTTCATTTCAATTAACTTTACTGCTTCCACAGCAAACTCAAGCGGAAGCGTTTTAAACACATCTTTACAAAAACCATTAATAATCAAAGAAACCGCTTTTTCAGCAGTAAAGCCCCTCGACTGTAAATAGAAAATTTGATCAGCACTAATCTTGGAAGTCGTCGCTTCGTGCTCAACTGTCGCTGTATTGTTTTTTACATCAATATAGGGAAAAGTATTGGCCGCACACTGATCACCAATCAACATTGAATCACACTGAGAATAGTTTCTCGCACCCGTAGCCGAAGGCATGATTTTAACCAGACCCCGATAAACGTTTTGTGATTTTTCGGCCGAGATACCTTTAGAGATAATGGTTGATTTGGTGTTCTTACCAATATGAATCATTTTGGTTCCGGTATCAGCTTGCATGTGGTGATTTGTTAGGGCAACTGAATAGAAAGCGCCTTGTGAGCCTTCACCAATTAAAACACACGATGGGTATTTCCAGGTAATGGCCGAACCAGCTTCGACTTGTGTCCAAGAAATCTTAGAGTTCTTGCCTTTGCAGTGACCACGTTTAGTCACGAAATTATAAATTCCACCTTTACCTTCTTTGTCACCGGCGTACCAGTTTTGGACAGTAGAGTATTTAATTTCGGCATTATCTAAAGTGATTAATTCCACAATCGCAGCATGAAGTTGGTTTTCATCTCTTTGTGGAGCTGTACAACCTTCAAGATAGTTTACGTATGAACCTTCATCAGCAATCACCAGAGTTCTTTCAAACTGTCCTGATTCTTTGGCATTAATTCGAAAATACGTCGAAAGGTCCAAAGGACACTTTACGCCCTTAGGGATGTAGACAAATGATCCATCTGAAAACACGGCCCCGTTTAGAGCTGCGTAATAGTTATCTGAATAGGGAACAACAGTTCCCAGATACTTCTTAACCAGTTCAGGATGTTTTTCAACGGCTTCCTGAATTGAGCAAAAAATGACTCCAACTTTTTCCAAGTCTTCTTTATGAGTTGTTCCAACTGAAACAGAATCAAATACAGCATCTACTGCAACACCCATTAAGCGTTTTTGTTCAGTGAGTGGAATCCCCAGCTTCTCAAAAGTTTCAAGAAGTTCAGTATCAACGTCATCTAATGACTTATAAACGTCTTTTTTGGATTTTGGTTTTGAGTAGTAATATATATCCTGAAAATTTATGGGCGGAATTTTACTGTACTGCCATTGTGGGTGCTCAAGAGTTAGCCAGTGACGGTAAGCTTTTAGACGGTATTCAAGTAACCATTCAGGCTCATTTTTTTTTGCCGAAATCATGCGCACAATTTCTTCAGATAGACCTTTAGGGAATTCCTCACTTTCAATATCTGTGACAAATCCGTATTTATAATCTGAGGCCAATTTATCTTCTATTTTCATACAACGACCTTGCTTACTAATGGGCAGTTATCTACTTTCTTTTCAGGCGTTCTTTTTAAGGCGAGCAGATTATCATCGGCCAGAAGTTCTTGAAGAGTAAGTGAGCTAAATATATTTATGAGATAATCATTGAGACGTTTAATGGGTTGAGAGATGTTACAAGTATGAATCAAATCACAAGGACCCTCATGGCAGTCCATCATAAAGCTTTTGCCTTCAATTAGTTCGGCCAGCTCAATATAGGAAATCGATGAGAGATCACGAGCTAAGGTATATCCACCTTTGACTCCCTTGTGGGAATGAAGAAAGTCCGCACCGTTCATCTGTTGCATGACTTTTGCTGTCGTATCAAAGGGTAAGTCAAAGCGGTCACAAACTTCACGAGCAGTTGTAAGCTCGCTTGGCCCCTTCTCTTTCATTGATTTGAGTACCATCAGCGCGTACTCAACTTTTCGATTAATTTTGATCATATATACGCCTAAAAAGAGCTTATTTGCCCTGTTTAGTGCATCTTAACTAATCTAAGGCACTTTTGCACCTATTTAATGGTTATGGACTAGAAATGGTCAGTGCTCTCGGTGGTTTTCGGTTCAGGACGTTGGGCATCAGGGGAAACAGTCGTCGAAGACATCTCTTTATCCGCATAAAGGAAGAAATACAGTCCGACCAAGGCACCTAGAAAAGCGATTCCCTTAAGGATAAGTGTCATTTTTTCTGATTTTTTTGAGACAGGGACTTTTGCCTTAATGGGGCCTGTTTTTTGTGCCTGAAGAGACCTCGTTTTGGTCTTTGTTTTGTTCTCAAAACTGCTCGGCATACTTGAAGGAAAGCTTGCAGATTTAGGGTTTAGGGGATTAAGAATACCAAGACGAGTTTTCTCGTCAACCATTAGCTGAGCACCAGTAACATAGCCAAATGCTAAATGAAGATAGGTTTGAAAGGGGACGGATGCATTGGCCGGAATTTTCTTTCCGTCTATCAGCACTCCGTTGATACTCCCTAGATCAGTGATAAAAATTTCCCCGTCTTTAACTTCAATTTTGCAGTGTTGGCGCGACATACTTTCGTGGGGAATAACCAGGTCGCACTTAGCCGAACGCCCAATTGTCACAGAGTCCTTCTCCATAACATATTCAATTTCTTCACCATCAACGAGAGTTAGCATTAAGCGCATGAGATAATTATAGTGATAGATTTGTTATTTTGCAAAAATATAGAAGTTGTGAACTCTCATGCTCTTAACGGTTGCTGATTCAAGAGTTAGGAGGTTGATTTTTACTTCGTCTGTCTTATCAACACCGTTCACGATACCGGCTTCGGTCCAATAAAAGCGAACTTCATAGGCTGAATTCGGAGGGGGACACAGTCCTGTTGGGTTTTTGTCTTTAAAAGTAAAAGCCGAGAATGAATGAAAGCCATATTTATTCCCGATTAAAAGACCTTCTTTTGACATACATCCAACGTAAACAATTTTCCTCGTAAATGGATGGTTAATATGGGGATAAAACGGAAGGCTACTGGTTATGTGCTGAGTAACCTGAATGGCTATGTATCGTTGCATCGATTGCGTGGTTCGGGTGCTTCTGGTCTTGGTAGCACCGCTTATAAAGTTCATGCCTAGAGTAATTGCAACAGAAAGGAGCGCCATGGCCACCATCGTTTCGATTAATGTAAATCCACTTTGGCGTGTTTTATTCCAGATCATACACCTCGTACATTAGTTCACCCCAATGTGCATGGACTAAATCTTCCTTTGCAGGAACTGGTATGTTAGGAGTTCGGCACCTGTAGGCGCTTCCGGGACCGCAAGGGGAATTAGAAAAAAATGACCTAGTTGAGCGTGGAAAATAGTATCTGTTAAGATTTGTCGAAAGTTGAAGTTCAGTGTCATTACTCAAAAGAGTTGGATAGGTTTTAAAAAAAGGTAAAAAGAAATTTTGAGTAGAATAATATTTTTGATTAAAATATTGAGTTCTTAAGTTTGTAATATTCATGGTGATTCCAGCGTAATCAATCGTGTCTTCAGTGAATTGTGAAAGATCATGAATGCTTAACGAACCAGCATTAACGATTTGAATTTTGCCTGAAAGAATAAATTTACCAATAACATGATGACGATAAAAGTCTTGAGTCGAGTTTTGACCATTTAAAATAATTTTTAAATCTTTTGCAACTATCACCCCACAGAATACAGGTGGGTGATCAGAGTCCGTATTGTTAGAAAAATCAATCGTAAAATTTGTTGAGATATTATTATGTATGAGTAGAGGATAAGGGCCTGAGGTGATGTCAGTCGCCGGTCTACAGCTGTCAAGTAGCGTATTTTCCTCGCCACTGGTCTTTTCAGCAATACGATTGTAGATGCTCGCGGTATTTGAGTTGTCTCCTGGATTCAAAGAATATTTGTGAACGATGTCAGGATCGTTATAAACAATAGCTTCAGGAGTTGAATTAGGAAGAGCATAGCTATTTTTAATATGTGTAAAATCAAGCAGCTCAGTCCATTGAGAGGAATTAATTTCATAAGGAGGCTTGAATGCTCCTCCCGGAAGGTGGCCATACTCAAGCCCCTGTCTAAAGACATGGTATAAAGTCTTAGTTGTCAGAAAATTGATAACTGGAGTGCTTGAATTAAGACTTGGAGCTGTCGTAAAAGCTTCTTTGCTAAATATTAATCGGCCATCAACAGGTAAAGCTATTAAATTCTTTAAAGCTAATGGGGTTCCAGTAGATCTACCGGTATAATCAAAAAGAACAGGAGAGTTGATATTAACACTGCTTCCACTAGGGATTGTAAATACGTCACCTGCTCCTGAATTGGTAAATATAACACCGTAGCGATCCATTGTGAGAACATCGATTCGATATTTTAGCTGGTACTTTAGTACCGTAGGTTTTCCGCCAACTCTGAATACGGCTTGAATATCGACAGATATAAAATTTGCGAGACTCATATAGTTTGGTTCGGTCGTGCGGCGAATTGATATTTTTAATTTTTCCCATTTGAGACCCGCGTAACGATTAATATTGAAGAAGCATTTTGTTTCCGCGTAGTTCGTAGCTGAGGGGTCTGAGATTTCATTAAAAGGATCTGTTGATATATTGTCCTCATACACTTTTGTAATTAAAGCGTCGGAAGTCGCAACATTAAAATTCTTGAATTTGCTTTTAAACGTTGCAATCAACGGGCATGCAGTATTTGTTTCATTAAGTGATTTCTTGATTGTGTTTTTGAAGTCGGCGCGCATGAATGTCGCGCTTTGTATTGTGCCAAGAGACCTAATCTCTTTATCTGTTTTGTCTGAGAGGCTGGTCCAGTATCCAATGAGTCCGGCAATCATCCCTATAAGTGCTATGACTATAATGATGTTACCGGATTCGTTTTGAATAATCTGCTTTTTAGCAGTAAACAATGCAGACTCCTGCTACTTCCTCGCCCTCATCTTTGTGTCTTGCCTTAAAGTTAATGTTAATGGCTGCTCCACCAAAAGTTGCCGGAGTAACTGGATTTGTAAGTAATTGGGGGTCATTTAAAGGTAAATTAATTGACCTCGTTCTAACGTCGCCAATATTTTGACCTCCAACAGTTTGTCCCCAGATCGCCTTAGCATCGTTTGCAAAATAATTATTTTTATCACTGATTGCGAAAAGCCATTCAGGGTGAAGATGGTTAGCAAGGTTGCCTGAGATCACATAATTTCCGGCCGAGCCAACTGCATAGTTTAAAGGATAGCTCGCAACAATTCTGTTAATAAGGTGAGGTTGTCCAGGTTTTTGAAAACATCCCGACTTGGCAACTGTATCTTTTGTATTAAAATAAACCTGTGCTGTCTGGTAAACTGCTGCCATGAAAAAACGTTTAGCGAGAGCTTTTTTTGCGGTTTTAAAATCGTCTTCGCTTGGTACGACGGCCGGGTTGAATAAGGCATTGTAGCTGTCTACCAATGCAGTAGTGTTTGAGCCTTCGGTGAACAGATTCTTACAACTTAGATTAAGCGGAAAAGGTTCAAATTTAGGATATTTCTTAGCATCTTTATCTGAATTAGCTCCCTGAGCATTACAGTAATCAATTTTATCCCCGGCCATTCCGGTCTTAAGGCCGTTATGCCAACCAAGTGCCACCATTTCGGTAGTATACTCTTCGGGAGATGGGGTATCATCTAGGGTTGGGAAAGAAGCATCTAGAATATTCTCATAAGTATCATATAAGGGTCCACTGATCGGTTCCCCTTGATTACCTAGACTAAAGTCATATGGCTTTGGCGAATTCTCGTTACCAAGATTTCTGTCTGTAGCAGCTTTAAAATCAATTTTGACTTTTTTATTGTTTTTAATCGTCGATAAGTTTGTTGTGTCGAATGCTTCGTTAACTTCACTGTTAATTTCTTTTAAGGAGTGGACGAGCTCAATTGGTGTTGCTTCATACGTCCCAGAACCATCTGTAATTAAATTTTCTGCTCCGTCTGGATTTACACATGAAAGAATCGCAGTAAAGACTTTGAATTTCTTTTTGCTTTCAAAAGACTCCTTTGCCGCGGAGTAAAGATTTATAAGATCAGAGCTGATCAACTTCATGACATTTTTGTTTGTAGGTACTACGTTCTGTGATATGGAGAAAAAGTGGCCATCAGATGATCCGGTTCCGGTAAGTGGAATCTTCTTGTAGGCAATGGGCTGCCAGTTAGTCGATGTCGGTAGAAGTGCATTCCCTGTAGCTCCTTCTTCCACTATCCAATAACCAGCTATGGCGTCCATAGTTGTAGAGCTGTTAGGAATAAAGTCAAACGAAGGGTTGCTTCCGGCAAAACTCACAACGTCACCATCTCCGCAATAACTGGTAGCATTAACTGCAATCGCCCCTGCGGTGGTAAATTTTATCGCCGGTGGTTGCTCAACTGCCATTGTCACTGGTGGCCGAAACGCTTTCAAACTAGACGAAAAGTTTATTGCCCAGGACGGTGAACTAACCAAGACTGCTAAAAGCGATAATTTATTTAAGTTTCTCATATGTACCTCTTTCTATGGCTGATTCTTCTTAATTGGATTATACCACATGCCCATCTCAGGACTGCCTAGTTTCCGAACAACGGTGAACGGGCCGGTTAGCTTGTGGATCTTAGTTTTCTTTTTAATTTCAGTATGATGCCAGAGTTCTGAGACCAATTGATAGGCGCCTGCACTGGCCCCAACCTCGACTTTATAGGTGACAATATCTATTGGCATTGCCACGTAAATACCCTTAACACTAGGCATGGATCTTTTCATGACATATTTGGGCAAATAGAAAAGATTAATTGGATTGCTTGCAAGCTCACTGTGTACCTCATCGGGGTCAAGAGAGACCGACAGGGCCTTTGTAGGGAAAAAGTAATCTGAAGTTGATTGAATTCCATTCCCCCAAGAAGAGAGACATGTAGAGGGCAACAGTTGGCGATCAACGATATTCTTAAAAAATGGTACCTGAAAATCAATAG
>JBILYY010000117.1:0-10650 GCA_044377495.1 Bacteriovoracaceae bacterium
TCATAATGATTAATGCCAATAAGATCATTTTCATAGCAAGTATTTCCATAAAAGCTTATACGTTTAGCTTTATATGTTGGCCTATCCTTGCCTACATTTAGAACTTGGATCCTATCAATTCGGCTCCATTTAAGATGACTTTCCCTTGAAACATTAAGACTGACAAGAAGGTCCTCACCATCTTCTTGTATATCCATAACCTGGCCAAAGCAGCTTCCAGCGCTCTCAGTAAAGTAGCGGCCAGGTTCAATGTAAAGCTCATGTTCTGAAAGTTCATGGCGAGCAAAAATGAGAATTTCTTCTATCTCGCCAATTGTAAATTCAGCAAAGCCTCCTCCCAAATTAATTGAGAGAGACTTTTTTACACCAAGATCGGAGATAAGATTTTTAATGGCACTTATGGCGGACTTATAAGTCATCATTGAGTTTTTTTCACTACCGTGGTGAAAATGAAATCCAGAAAAGTGCGGATCTTTGTGAAGACTTTCTTTAAGGTCCAACACTTGTTTCCGGCCAAGACCAAACCGGCTCTTATATGATTGCGCCTCTGACAAGAAATCTGTACTGCGTAACCGTAATACAAAGGGGTGATCTAATTTAAGGATTTCCTGATAATAGTACAAACTATTACAACTAATGAGATACTGACCGGCCGGAATTTGCTGCACAAAGCTTAAATCCAATATGGGGCAATTTGTAATGAAATGAAATCCTATATTTGAAGTAAAACTATACTCTTTAGAATTTGAAATATCGAAGCCCTGTAGATTCTTTTGAATAGCACTAAGAAGCATTTTATCGGGGAGGGATTTTACAGCAACAAGGACATTAACTTTGTACTTTAAGGCAAGTTGAGATAAAGCCTGGGCCCTATCTTTTACTTTGTTATAAGAAAAAATGATTTGAGGAGTCACTATGACATCGAGGAAAGAGAAGTCATATTTAAAAAGCCGGCGGTGGCGGTGTGTATGGCATAATCTTGCTGTAAATTTCAATGTCTAACTCATTAAAAAGAGTCTTCTCAATCGGGATAATTTTGAGCGCGCCAAATACTCCATAGTCAATTGTTTCAACCTTACTGATAAGTTTCTCGCTGACTTTTTTTGAATCACTCATATCCCAACGCCCACTCTTTATTTTTTTTAAATTTTAACCCAGATTCGCTCATTCTTGGTAGTCTTTTTAACGACATCGGCACTACTCAATAGTTTTAAGAGTATAGACGCCAGTTTTGGACCATATTAAGCTGCCTAAATGCCACAGTTCATGGCCACTCTATTTGTTTTCTTGTCCCTTATGTCTTTGGGGAGTATAGTAGCGAGACAATTATGACTAGTCCATTGCTGGCAACATATATTTTAAATCCTGACATACTCCTTAGAGACGAGGAGAATGGTATGCTTTTGGCAGTCTCAATGAATGATAGTGATGATAATTTCTATGAATTTACTGATTTAACTAAAGAATGCCTCAAAATGTTCTCACTAGGAACTCCCACCGGAGACATTTTAAAAAAGATTAAGGAAAAAGCAGTAGGGACTACAGATCAAGAGTCTGTAGAGTTTTTAGAAAGATTTATTTCTGACCTCCTTCGCTTGAAAATCATCAACCAAGCATGACGCACATTGGTTTAAATATTGGAAAATTTGACTCTGCCCTGAGTTATTTAACGGTTCAAAATAAAAAAATCGTTCATATTGAGCATCTATTAAGTGAGCGCTTCGCTCAAAAAAAGCACCTTGGCAACTTCCCTATTTCGGCGGCAAGGCATCTACTAAAGCGAAAAAACTTCTCACCCCACGACAGCAAGATTGCCATAAATAGTTTCTACATTAATCCTAGAGAAGTTGAATCTGGATATACTTCTGAGTTAAAATCTCTCCTTTCAATGCTCAATCTGAATGCTCTCACTTTCTATGGTAATAAAAAGACACGTTTTGTAACTCATCATTTATGTCACGCCTACTCTCTTCTTTATAACTATCCCTACGACGAATCTTTGATTGTTGTTATAGATGGTGGTGGGAATAAATTTTGTGATTTTTCAAGTAACGGTGAAATTCCTGACGGCCTAGGATCAGAAAAGCCAGATAACTTTGAGGTTCTTTCAGTTTTCCATCAGAAAGGAAGCCAGCTTCGGCTTGTAAGAAAGATATGGGCCCCTCTAGATAAAAACTTTTCTGTTATCTTGGGCATGGGTAGTAAGTTTGAATTCGCCTCCAAAAAGATATTTGGAAATTGGTTTTATGCTGGAAAGATAATGGGACTATCTAGCTATGGTAAATCTCGCCCTCTGAGAACTTTGGACGAGATTAATAGTGCTTATCCATTTATTAAAAGAGAGCAATTCTCAAAGGTCTTATTTGATCAATTGCCCAAGTCAGAGTTTGAAATTTATGCTAACCTATCAAATTGCATTCAAAATGATTATGAGTCTGAGCTAGAGGGCTTACTAATAAGCTTAAAAAAAGAATTTCCCGCTATATCAAACCTTTCGATTTCTGGAGGCTGTGCCTTAAACTGTCTAGCGAATGGTAAAATGATTCAGAAGAAAATTTTTGATAATATATATATTCCAGCATATCCGTCTGACATGGGTATATCATTAGGTGCCATATTGGCATCTGCATATCAAGATGGAGAAGTTGAATTTTCCTCAACCCCAATTCAGAATAACTCGGCCAATCTGGGGTCTGTTGAAAATACTCCAGAAAATAATACAGGATTAATAGAAAAACTTTTTTCTGAGTATCATGTGGAATACGTTGAGGAAATTCACATAAGCGCTTCTAAGCTCCTTAAGCAAGGCAATGTTGTCGCCTGGTTCCAAGGTCGAAGTGAGCCCGGCCCACGCGCTTTAGGCAATCGAAGTATACTTGCCCTGCCTTCTATCAATGGAATGAAATCACATCTGAATAATAAAATTAAATTCAGAGAAAGTTTTCGGCCTTATGGCTGCAGCTTGCTTCAAGAAGACGTTTCTAAATATTTCAACGTTGATACCACTTTTCATTCTCCTTTCATGGGATTTGCTCTGCCCGTCCTTTCAAAATGGCATGATGTCTTTCAAGAAGTTATGCATATTGATGGCACTACTCGCCTACAAACCGTAACAAGAGGCCAAAATGAACGCTATTATGATCTTCTTAAGCATTTGAAGGAAGAGTCGGGACATGGAGTGGTTTTAAATACAAGTCTAAACATTATGGGTTGCCCCATTTTAGAAACAGCACAGGATGCTTTTATTTTCTTCAAGAACTCCGAAATTGAATATCTCGTAATAGGGAATTATCTTATAAAGAAAGTTTCGTAAGTTTATCATTAAGATGTTTTAAGAAGATTGCAAAAAAATCTATTATTGAATCCATCGATTCCAAGCCCAAATCCGGGGTACTAAAACGGTACAAGTAATTATTGGTTTGTTTGTTCAGGACTGGCACGCAAGTAAAGGCCAGAAAATCGAAACCAAAACTATCACAATAGAATGCTGGGATCCCTGATATTATTTTTATCTTTTCAAATTCATTTTGCATATTGACCTCTACTGATGAGGAATATTCGAGGTAAAAATAATAAGAGTGCCAAGTTTTCAAAACTGAGAAAGGATAGCTTTGTTCTTTAGTAAGTAATTCTAGTTTTGCGGTGAGAACTTTTTCGAATTTTTTAATGCGTTCACAGCGATTACTAGTAATGCTGACAAATTGAGAGTTGCCTAAGAATGGGTACACTTGGTCAATAGCCGCATAGCTACCGGTTAATGATAAGTAACTGGCAATAGCTGTTTTGCAACCTCTGCCTGATTCTAGAGAGTTAAGACTGTTCATGTTTATGGCCGAAACAGAACCAAGAGATGAAAACTCAGCTCCCAGTGAATCTAGCTTTAAATGGCTTCTGATTAAAAAAGTTGGGACATTTAACACTAAAAGATAATCAATAATTTCCTGGAGCTCTGCATGTCCATATGCGAACAAAGTTGTATCGAAAACAAAAAGGTCCATTCCCTTCAAATTTTCTTTAAGCCAATTTAATGAATAGGAAAATGTCCCGTCGTAAAAAAAGCATTTCCCATCCTTGTCCGTCGGAATATTACAAAGTTGTATGATCTTGTCAGATTCATAATACGTGGGATTGTATTCTAACGATTTTAAAACAAGCTTCGGAAATTCATTTTTAATGAATTCGAATACACAGAGTGTGGCACTTTGACCGGACGATGTGAAAAATTCAAAATTAACTTCTGCTACTGTTTTAACAGGATAGGAAATAAGCTCTTCGTTCAGAGTAATACTTAATCCCTGCCTCTGGTAGAGGTACTGGTAATTAAAATCACCCCATTTAAAAGACTTTGGGGTTCTTTTAGTAACTGGTTCAGTTATATTTCTAATCTTTTCTGACCGTATTTGTTGCATTAGTTTGAATTTGTATTCAATAAATTCAAGATAGTCCCAAACCCGAGAATCATAAACTGGGAGAGCTGTAGTTACTAGTGATGATAAAAAGCTTAATTCTTCTCGTTTTGAGTTAATGAACTCTTCACTATATTTAATACTCATCCGAAGAATATTAGCACTCTAGAAGTTTAATGCGCAATAGAAGTAATATTCGCTGTTTCTATCAACTCGTATTATACTTTCATAGAACTTGCAAAAGGGATGATCTTGACTTGGTTCTCTAAAATTACAGAATGGGGTCAAAGCCTAGATGCGAAATGGGAGCTGGCCAAAAGTGCTGGACAAGATTTCAGTGCCTTTGCCTCTTCTGAACTTAAAGACCATCGTTTTCATGAAAACTTTAACCTCCAAAATGATGTAAGTGAAATACTAGTCTCAAATAATTTTCCGACCCAGGCAAATCCACATTCTAAGTTTGGCGAGCCACCCCTGACTTTATATATGTCACGAGATCAATCTTTCTATGCTGATCTTTATATCTGGACTGAATCACAAACAGCTATTCACGAACACGCATTTGAAGGGGCTTTTACAGTTCTAGAAGGGCATTCGATCGTAAGCGAATATGAATTCAATCAAATAAAGCCACTTGGCCCATCATTTACTGGTGAACTAACTAAGAAATCCCTCTGCTATTTATCATCAGGAGATGTATTACCAATCTTACTGGATAGTCTAACCATACATCGAGTACTCCACCTTTCGAAGTTAACCGTGAGCCTTGTCCTCAGAACGAGCAAATCTCTCAAAATTCAAAAGAGCTACAATTTTGGTGTTCTTGCTTCCAACGGTTTTCCGCCAGGAGAAATAATTGCGAAGCTTCGCGTTCTTTCATGGTTTTTAAAAGATGGAAATACTCCTCAGTACAAAATGATTGAATCACTTATCCCCTATGCGCAGCTTTGGATACTCCTTGCATCCCACCCACAGTCTGCTATCTTATTGAAAAAACTCGCAAGATTACATTCACAAAACATTTTGGAAGCAATTCGCCAAGAGGTCCTTTTTAATCACATCTTTTTTGAGCTTAAAACTGAAGAAGAGAAAATCCTTTTTGCTGTTTATGAATTTTATAAAGAGAACTGGCTCGATCGCCTTGAAACTGAAATCCCCCGAACGTTCACAAATCCACTAGAAAGACTTCGCCAATCCGTAAAATCCATTAATAATGTTGATGAAGAGAAGCTTAAATCTCCCCTGCTACGTCAATTATTTGAGTCGCGGTAATTCGCAATAAAAGATGCATTAGATAAAAGACATGAAGATTTAGATCAGGTCAGATATAATAAGACATGGACCTAAGTAGAGAACTTAATCATTTAGAATTAAAGCAATTGGCCAATGAGTTTGGAATAAAAAGGGTTAGTCTCATTCCAAACTTCTTAACTTCTCATTCTCTCACTTTCCTGCAGAAAGCACTTGATTCATCCAATATCATTGAAGAGGTAAAAAGAGGTGAAGGGAATACCTTTCAAGAGCAACATATTGATTCACCTAAAGCACTTTTCGTTTTAAATGGGATTTTTCAAAATAAAAAAATTTTTCACGATTTTAGTTTCATTTCCAATGTCCTAGTCGACTCTGTAGCTGGTGGTCGAATCTACAAACTGAGATCGAACAATGAAGATCAAATTAATTGGCATCAAGATGATTGGGTAAAGTATCGACTTCTTGGGTTTAGCCTCAACTTATCTAAGAAGACCTTTGAGGGTGGATCTTTTGAAATACGGGAACTAAATAGCAATGTCATTCATAGCGTACATTCAAATCCTGGTGATCTTCATATATTTAAAATTGATGAAAAGCTTGAGCATCGTGTTTTGCCCGTAACCGGCCCAACTGCACGGATGGCCTATGCTGGTTGGTTCAAATTTGGTGCTAACACCTGAAATGACAGTTAAAGGCGCTACCCTAACATCCAAATTTCATTGGTTTTATCTTTTAACCCAACCGTTTAACTCAACCTTTATCTACGACCACCGATACGTTTTTAATGAAGAACCGACTTTGCCTCTGTGCTCTTTTAATCACTAGTTCCTCACTAATGGCACAAACCCAAGAAGTGGACATTGATCTTGCCGAATTTTGCCAAGATCAGGAACAAATCGATTCCAATTGCTCTGAATTGCCAGGACCCTTTTTGTCCTTAAATCCTTTGTTCAATAATAAAACATCCGAAGCTGAAAAGAAGAGAACCTGTGATTTGGTCAACCATCTAAGTACCGAAAATATTAAACCTATTGAAATGAATCTTAAAGATGACCAAGGTGATCCTTGGAAAATTCGTTTTCATTTTGGTTTTACACGTACCGATATTCGACCGACTGATATGAAAATCCGAAGTTCTTTAGTTAACAAAGACTTTAAGGGTTTTGAATTTGATGAGCGAACTTCTGCCAAACACTACAACCCAAAGAATTGGGAGAAGTTTACTAACGCTTTTAATTGGATAGATGAACCATCTAATACGTTTACGCTTTCAATAGAAAATAAAAAGAATGCCTTCTACCTTACTGCCTATCATCCGAAGTTTCTAAAAACCTACTACGAAGAGAAATCCACTGATGCCCAAGGCAATCCTCAGACCACCTATACACCGGGAAAAGAATATATTTCGAACGGCACAAATTCTGCTTTTGCAAGTATACCGTCAGGACAGAGTGCAGTTGAAATTCAAAATACTCACTTGCTGATGAACTACCAGATTGGCTACGGCCGAAAATTCACTCTAATGGATAATAAAAAAGCAGGGAAAATTAATTACATAGTTCGAGCTGATTTGGGAATTACGACCGGAGCGGCCCGTACCATTTATATCAATGAGCAAAGACAATGGATTGAAAATCGAGACAAACCAGGAATTCAGGGTATCAACAAATCAATTGGTCATCGTCTTGAGTATCAGAAGGGAAAACTAGGCGCATTTATCGAGCAGAAGTACACGACGTCAACTATGGAGCACGGGTTTCTCGATGGTACTGCTACCTATAAGTTGGATTATTCGACAATTCAATTTGGCATTAATGTAGATGTGTTGGCCATGAACAAGAAAGATAAAGATAAAAAGAAACGACCTTAAATATTGAGAAAAGCATGAAAAATCTAATTCTTATTACCCTTTATATAGTTCCTTTTGTTGCCTCAGCCCAGACTGCTGAGAAGGTTTTTAAAAAAACCTCAAAATTTCTCGATAGGCCGGAAGTTTCAACAATGATCTGTCCTTCAAATCCAGAAGAGGAAATGACTGAGCCAAAAATCAAAGCAGGTGAAGTCAAAATAACTTATCCGTGCGATGCTTACAAGCTGGAGAGTTCTGCAATTAATACAGTCTCTTTCTTTGAACCAAACGACAATCAAGACCTGCTTGATAAGTCAGGCCTTATATTAAGACAGAGATCGGGTGATTCTAAAGACGATGTAACCTTGAAGTATCGACCGCTTAAAAATGAAGACGGGACAAGACCCCCGCTGAGAGTGAAAACCAAAAACTTTGAAGACATACAGGCCCAGCGGAAAATAATCAATGCAGGCAAAATAAAAGGGGATAAAAGTAAGCTTGATATGGACTGTGAAGCCGATGTTTCCTACGTCGAGTCATCAAGTGAATCCTCTGATAATTACGATCGCGTTGACTCATGCTCAATCTCAACGAATCAACAAAGTTATGCCGTTGATGCTTTTAATAACAACTACAAAACGTTTGCTGCGATGGTAACAAACCCAATTATATTCGAAACTGATCTTACGAAATATAACAAATTTGACATCATTTCTACTAGTTTGAAAATCAAAGGGGCAAAATCAAATTCAGATATTGCCGTTGAAAAGTGGGAATATGCCAATAAAGAGGACCCTACTAAAAAAGGCTGTGTCTTGGAATTTTCGAAGAAGTTCGAGAGGGATTCATTAGTTGAATTAAATGATACAATTAAAGGTTCAATGGCAGGACTTTTAGAAGATTTAAAAGTGCTTTTACCTGGCTCTGGCCCATCAAAGAAACAAGGTAATAAAACAAAAACAGCTTTGGACTTTATAAAAGCGAAATAGCGCCTTAGCGAATGGCCTTATAATTCCAAAACGAATTGATCCCCACACCAATAATTAAAACTAAAAATCCACCTGCTATCCCGCCCCACATGAGCGCACTCTCATGGCCTATACTCTCGGCCATAGCACCCATAAATGTATTTCCCAGCAGCGGTCCAGAGGAGTAGGAAATCATCTCAACACTCGCCAGTCTTCCCCTGTATTCTGAAGGAATAGTCTCGTTCCATATCGTGGCCCTAAAAATTCCGGAAATCATATCTACAAAGCCTGCAAAAGCGAGAGCAAATAAAGCAATATAAAAAGTCTGGCTCAGTCCAAAAGCAACAATGCCCACACACCACAAGAAAGCGCAGATTGTAATGACCTTACCATGCGCAACGATTTTGTGTGTCCAGCCGCTCGTAACCGTTGCCAGTAAGGCGCCAATCGCTACCGATGAATACAACCAGCCTAGTTTATCGGCCCCCCCGAGAATCTTGGCCAGCGCTGGAAAAAGTGGATTGGGAAAAGCAAAAGTCATAGAGGCCATATCAACAACATATGTTCCAATAAGATCCGGGCGCTTCATGGCGTATTTAAAACCATCCATGATTGAAGAGAGACTTGCTTTTCTTTTCTCACTTAGAACGGGAAAGTTCTTTAATTGGAGTAAACAGTAAATACTGAAAGCATAGGTGAAAAAATCAACCACGTAAGTAGCAACAATGCCAAACGAAGAAATCAATATCCCACCCACAGCTGGGCCCATAATCATCCCTGCCGTGGTTTTAAATGATTGCAGTGAGCTCACCTTAGGAATGTCTTCTTTTTTAATCAACTGCTGAGTCAGTGCCTCAAGTGGAGGCCGCTCAAGACCTTTGCAAATCGCCATCAGGCCTGAGAGGATATACAGTAGCCAATAATTTCCTGAACCAGAAAGTGAAAACCACACCAGTAAGAGGTTTCCCAAACCAGAAGCCATTTGAGTCACAACTATTAATTTTCGGCGGTCTAAACTATCCGCAAAGGCCCCGCCCCAAAAACCAGAAATCACCAATGGAATCAATTGTACAATTCCCAACATCCCTACGTGGAAAGTAGAACCTGTGATCTCATACATTTGGAAAGGAATTGCAACATAAGTAATCATGCTGCCAAAAAATGAAATCAACTGACTAAGATAAAGCCATCGGTAATTAGAATTTTCTTTTAGGGGGGAAACATCTAGTGAAAATATTGCCATTTAGACATTAGACTAAGGCACAAATTTTTTCATGTCACTTTGAATCTGTTGGAATTGTTTACTATCCAAATCCACAGCTTGGACTTCTTCAATTTTATTATCAGAAGCAGTATTAACAGAGGCGGGACTTCGGGCCGCAACAGCTTCCGCTTTGGTATTAATTTGGGCCCACTGCTCTGAAGACATAGTTCTCATACGAACTTTGGCCTTATCTGCTTCAACTTTTGAAATAACGTTATTTGTTACCATCTGGTCAATCATGCTATCAACATGCTCATGAGAGACTTCAGCTCGCAATTGGAAGGAAACAAGTATCATTAGGGACATAAGCCATTTCATGCATAACCTCGCTGGAGGTATTATCGGAGGAAGTGGCCAAATGCTTGAAGGATATTTCCCGACTACTTAAATACAGTATCTTACGTTTGTCCCACGCATTTAAGAAGAAAATTTATGGCCAGTATTGTGGTCATTGAAAATTGAGGATTTGATAGGCCCGAGTCTCTTTTGGTGTCTCCACCTCGAATTCGGCACCGGCCTGAAGCCCTAGAAGTGCATCACCTAGTGGTGAAAATACTGACACAACAAGAACAGTTTTATCACCGACTTTAAGTAAGGTTCCACCGGAAGTTGGGATAAGAAAATAACTACGATCCTGCTCTTTGTGACGGAGCTCAACTAGACTGCCAATGCAAATTTCTTTCGATTTTGATGAAACTTTAAGATCCACCTCTTCCAGCATCTGAATTTCTAATTTCAGATCTTCGACGCGACTAAGTTCAGCACTCGCGAGATATGAAGCCTCAAGTGAACGAGTATCATACTTACTTTCGGCCTTGAATTCTTGATCAGTTGCAAAATCTTTATTGGCCTTGGCAGCCGATTCAAGATTATGCATCTCTTCTTTCATCTTACCGATCAATCCACTTA
>JBILYY010000244.1:0-3742 GCA_044377495.1 Bacteriovoracaceae bacterium
CAGTTAGTCAAAAGAGAAGCACGGTCAAAAGCTTCCATTTGGAATGGAGCACGTTCAAGACTTCCAACAATTCTCATTGGAGAAGTGTAAACCGACATACCAGCTCTGCGCGCCTCTTGCTCGATGATTGAACAGATTTGAGTATCGTTGTACCAACCAGAAGTCGAAGTTGATACGAAGCGATTGTTATTTACAGAAAAGAAAAGCTCGTCAGATGAACCATACATAACACGACGGATATCAGTTAAGCAGTTGATGTAAAGTTCTGAAGCATCACGAGCAGTAAATGTGAATGCATTATCTTCAATCACTCCTGTCACAGTTATGCCGTACGTAGGGTATGGATTAGGATTCGGATATGGGTTAGGATTTGGGTTCGGATATGGATTAGGATTTGGAGTAGGGTTTGGAGTAGGGTTATATCCCCCAGCACGTACACAATCCAAACTTCCATTCGGGTAACGAGGATTGTTTGAATAATCAAAACGAATAGATTTACGACATTCTTTCATGCCTTCAAGACATGAATTCTGGTCACCGTATCCAGTGAATGTTCTGACTACGCGGCTGTATCTATCAACCATATCAACATAACAAGTTTGGCTGAAGGCTTGGGCCGACAAGCTTAAAAGGCCAAGTACAAAAAGCTTTTTCATTAATGACTCCCTTAGAGTTAAGAATACATAGACTGGCGCTGTGTATCATGAGTGGGTAAACATTGGTCAAATGATGTAATTCTTTTAGGATGGATTTGGCATACCCCTTGCTCTAATAAAGGTAAGAGAGACCTTTTTTCTGCCAAGAATATTAAATAATACAGGCAGTTACGGGTTTTGAGGGGTTTTAAGAAATGTACACTTTTTGGTCAAAGCATTCGAACTCACTAGGTTTTAGACACCTAGGCCTGATTATAGGCCTGATGCTTACAAGTATGTGTTTTGGGCAAACTGCCCCTCTTAATCGTAACCCTGCTAGTTATATTCCTGATGATGATGTGATTATCAAGCCTGAAATGAACGAAGTTTCTTTCTATCAACAATATGTTGCTAAAGATGAGAGCAAAGACGTTGTTCAGCTGCGTAACCAAATTAAAGTTTGGAATGATAACGAAGCATTTGCTCAGCAATATGGTTTAAGAACGACTCTCGCTGGATCTCCATATTTTGTACCGACCCAAGAAGCTAAATGGGAATATTTTAAGAGTAAGTATCTTCGTTATCTAAGACAAAAAGGCGAGCAGCCACTTAAGGATGCTCCTAAAAACTGGTACCAGGATAATAGAGCATCTAACGAAGTTGATACGATTGATGAAATCGAAGCACGTTTTAAAAAATCAAATAAAACTACTGCAAGTGGTGCTTCGGTTTTACCTAAGTCGCTTCAAGCCAAAGAAGTGAGTCTTTGGAAAAATACAAAATTTACATTCCAGCCACGAGTTGATCAAGGTCTAGTGATTGTAGGATTTAAAACATCTTTTGCTGTGGCCCGAGCTTGGGTAGGTGTTAATGGTCGAACAGAACTTAACGTACAACAAACTTATGATTCAATTGGTCTTCGCGCCATGTTCAACTATTACGCAGATACTGGTAAATACTTTACCTCTGTAGATCAACGACTTATGGAAAATATTTATGCACGGTACACTGCAAGCAAGGACCCTGCGACTGAACTTAATGATAATACGTTAATGCTGCTATACGCAAAAACCTTCTAAGATCACCATTTCTCTAGCCGAAAAATCCCTCCAAGAGTAGACTACGGCCACTTAAATTTTCACCTACATTGGAGTTTTCATGAGTCTCTTCGAGAGTCCATTTTTCCAAGATGCATTTTCTCAGCTTGAATCAGCTGGTGCCACAATGAATATGGATCCAAACGTTCTTGAACGTTTGAAATATCCTAAACGTGCACTTCAAGTTTCTGTTCCTGTTCGTCTTGATGACGGTACAGTTAAAGTGTTTGAAGGTTACCGTGTTCAACACAATATGACTCTCGGCCCAGGTAAAGGTGGAGTTCGTTTTCACCCACACGTGAGTCTTTCTGAAACTGCTGCCCTCGCCATGCTCATGACATTTAAATGTGCTCTGGTTGGGCTTCCACTTGGTGGAGCTAAGGGTGGTATCAAAGTTGATCCTAATGATTTATCTCGTGCTGAACTTCAAGCGATGACTCGTCGATATACGACTGAGATCGCGATGATGATTGGCCCTGATAAAGATATTCCTGCTCCTGATATCGGAACAGATGGTCAGACAATGGCATGGATGATGGATACCTATTCACAACTTGGCGGCTACGCTGTTCCAGGTGTTGTGACAGGTAAACCAATTGCTATTGGTGGATCTTTAGGTCGTGCAGAATCAACCGGTAAAGGTGTTGTTTTCTGTATTAACTTTGCTTACGAAAAATTGAACAAAAAGATTGATAAAAATACGACTGTTGCCATTCACGGTTTTGGTAAAGTGGGTATGCCGGCCGCTCAAGATCTAAATAAGCAAGGTGCTAAGATCGTAGCGATCTCAGATGTTTCTGGTGCTATCTACAATGAGAAAGGTTTAAATATCCCTCAGTGTGTTGATTGGGTTAGAAATCGTAAACTTCTTCGTGAGCTTCCAGATTGTCAGCATATTACGAATGAAGAACTGCTTGAGCTTAACGTTGATATTCTTATTCCTGCGGCAATTGATGGTGTTGTTACAAAAGATAACGCTCACAGAGTAAAAGCTAAAATAATTGCAGAAGGTGCAAACGGACCGCTTACTCACGAAGCTGTTGATATTATCACTGAAAGAGGCGGACTCATTATTCCAGACATTCTTTGTAATGCTGGTGGTGTAATCGTTTCTTACTTTGAATGGGTACAAGGTCTTCAAATGTTCTTCTGGGATCTAGAGACAGTAAATACTAAGCTTCACGATATTATGAAACTTGCTTTTGATAAAGTTTGGGATTGTGCTCAAACTTATAAAGTAAATATGAAGCAAGCCGCTTTCATTGCATCACTTGATAGAATTCAAGGTGCCATGAGACTTCGCGGAATGTGGCCAGGTTAATAGTTAAATAATGCTTGCGAAGATCAGTACCTCTTCTACAATAGGTATATGATCTTCGCACTTTTCTTTGTCCCTCTTATTGCTTTTTCCAGTATCGTTCAAGACGACGTTTCCACTACCGATAAAACCAGATTCCCATTCACAACAGTCTGCCAAAAAATGGTTACTCATGAGAGTCCACTTATTGATGTCGTTTCAGGCACTGAACTGGAATGCATGGGCAAAAAAGTTGATGTAGGGACTTTCTGTGATAAAGAAATGGCCGCTGACCCTTATTATCTTAGGGCCTATGTTGATCGTGCAACCAAAGAAGTGGTCTGCCATAGTGGGAAGAAAGTTTTATTCAAATACCAATGTGTGAAATTAACAGACCGCAAACTTTGTGAATCAACAGCGAAAGCAAGTTGTGAGGAAATGAAACTGAAGCTGGCCAAGCGACTGGATATTGTTCATTCGTCGTTTACGAAAAATGAGAAGGGCATCAAGGAATTGAATTGTTATTTTGAATCTTTGCCCTTGAAAGATAAGCTTTAAAAACTCCCTCTTTTGCAAAATCATCCGGTAATAATGTTTAAGTATAGTGTCAAACTCTCAAACATTATCAAGCCTTAGCTAAAAGTTAATTGGCCCCATTAGTGTATCTACCCTCCCTGGAGGTCACTAATGGAAACTCAATTGCAATCTTGTTA
>JBILYY010000245.1:0-3738 GCA_044377495.1 Bacteriovoracaceae bacterium
GGCGTCACTCCCGAAATCATTCAACTCTTACTTGAATTTATAAATCACAATATTAATCCTGTTATTCCCGAAAAGGGATCTGTCGGGGCGTCTGGTGATCTTGCCCCCCTTTCTCATATCGCTCTGGCGTTAATTGGTGAGGGCGAGGTTGAGGTTGATGGAAAAATTATGAAGTCTGATTTTGCTATTCATAATATTGACCTCAAGCCAGTTGTGTTGGGGCCTAAAGATGGACTAGCACTCATTAACGGCACTTCTGTTATGCTTGCACTTGGGTGTTTGGCTTTAGTTGAAGCAAAAAAACTAGTTAAGCTCGCAGATATTATTGCCTGCTTAACTCTTGATGCAGTTCGTGGAACATCCAGTGCCTTTGATGCCAGAATTTCTCAACTTAAGCCACAACCCGGTCAAGTCGATGTTTCATCTAATTTATTAAAAATAATTAAGGGCTCTGAGATTAATATTTCTCATAAAGAAGATGGTAAAGTTCAGGATCCTTATTCACTTCGTTGTATTCCCCAAGTGCATGGGGCCTGCAGACAAACTCTTCGCCACACTGAAGAGGTTCTTGATATCGAACTTAACTCTGTAACTGATAACCCACTTGTCTTTGTTGAGACTGGTGACGTTGTTTCAGGCGGAAACTTTCACGGTGAAGCCTTGGCACTTACAATGGATTATTTAGCGATGGGCCTTGCTGAGATCTGTAACATTGCAGAACGCAGAGTAGAGAAAATGATGAATCCGCATTTTTCTGATCTTCCTGCTTTTTTGACGAAAAACTCTGGTCTTAATTCGGGACTAATGATTGCTCACGTAACGATGGCCGCATTGGCATCGGAAAATAAATATCTTTGCCACCCGGCCTCAGTTGACTCTATTCCCACTTCTACTGATAAAGAAGATCACGTTTCCATGGGAGTCACTTCAGGTAGAAAGCTGCATGAAATTGTTTCCAACGTACAGCACTGTCTGGCCATCGAATTGTTATGCAATACTCAAGGAATTGAGTTTTTGCGTCCCATGAAATCTTCCCCTGCATTAGAAAAAGTCTATACCTTAGTAAGAAAACACGTTTTACCAATTGAAGATGATAGGATTTTCCATAAAGACATTGAAAATCTCACTCGTTTAATTAAAACGGATGAGATTCTTAAAGAAGTCGAATCAATCACTGGAGTATTAAAATGAACCCCATTCCATTGCCACCAACCGGCGATAAATTAACCTGTAAAGGCTGGCATCAAGAAGCTGCACTTCGTTGTTTATTAAATAATCTTCACCCAGATGTAGCCGAAAACCGTGACGAGCTTATTGTTTACGGTGGAAATGGCCAAGCGGCTAGAAATCATAAAGCCCTAAATGACATTATTCAGTCGCTTAAAAATCTGGAAAACAATGAAACACTGATAATTCAGTCTGGTAAACCAGTTGCGGTATTTCCGAGTAACCCCCAAGGACCAAGAGTTTTAATTGCTAATTCTAATTTGGTACCAAAGTGGGCAACTTGGGATCATTTTAATAAATTGAAAGACGAAGGTCTGATGATGTATGGCCAAATGACGGCTGGATCATGGATTTACATTGGATCACAAGGAATCATACAGGGAACTTATGAAACTTTTATGGCAGCTGCTCGTAAACATTATGGTGCAAATGCAACCTTGAAAGGGAAAATTGTACTTACTGCTGGAATTGGTGGAATGGGTGGAGCGCAACCGCTTGCAGTTAAAATGGCAGAAGGTGTGTGTCTTTGTTGTGATGTGGATATTACTAGAATTGAAAAACGGCTTAAAAATAAATACCTTGATGTTTTAGCAAAAGATTTCCCCGAAGCGCTTCAACTTGCTCAACAAGCAAAAAAAAATAATGAAGCACTCACAGTTGGTGTTGTAGGTAATGCAGTAGATTTTTTTGAATTCGTTCTCGATCAAGGTGTAATTCCTGATTTAGTAACCGATCAAACTTCAGCTCACGACCCCTTAAATGGCTACGTTCCAGCTGGCATGACACTTTCTGAAGCCGCTGATTTAAGAAAAACTGATCCAATTAAATATACAGAATATTCCTACGCATCTATGGGCCAGCACGTACGTATTATGATCGCTTTTAAGAAAAAAGGTTCACACGTATTTGATTACGGAAACAACCTTCGTGCGGGAGCTGAAATTGCGGGTGTTAAAGATGCCTTTAGTTTCCCTGGGTTTGTACCTGCCTATATTCGCCCTCTTTTCTGTGAAGGCTCAGGGCCATTTCGCTGGATTGCTCTTTCAGGTGATCCTGATGATATCCGCGTAACAGATGAAGCTTTAATTGAACTATTTCCCGAAAATAAATCCATGATTAATTGGCTCGATAAAGCTCAAAAAATGATTCAATTTCAGGGTCTTCCAGCGCGTATTTGTTGGCTTAAGTATGGTGACCGTGAAAAGGCAGCACTCCTTTTTAATAAACTTGTGCGAGAGAAAAAAGTTAAAGCCCCAATTGTCATCGGGCGTGATCACCTTGATTGTGGATCTGTTGCAAGTCCTAACCGCGAAACTGAAAGCATGAAAGATGGCTCTGACGCTGTTTCAGACTGGCCACTACTCAATGCCATGATCAATATTAATAATGGTGCTAGCTGGATTTCTCTTCATCACGGTGGCGGTGTTGGAATGGGTTTCTCGCAGCATTCAGGAATGGTCATAGTGTGTGACGGAACTGCTGAAATGGATATTCGCCTATCTCGTGTACTTAACTCAGACTCAGGAATGGGAATTGTACGCCACGCAGATGCAGGTTATGACATTTCGTTGGAGATTGCGAAGAAGACAGAAACGAAAATAAAGTTTCCATCGCTTTGAAAGCTTATATTCATTTAAATGAAATTCTTACTTTGAAAAACGCCCATCTTAAAGATGGACGAAAACTTTACCCGGATGATTTAAGTATCATTACCGATGGTGCTATTGTTTTTGATGATAAAAAGATCTTATGGGTTGGACCTACAGGAGAAATGCCAGAGCAATATAAATATTTTCCTTTTAAGTCGCTAAAAGACCACGTACTAACCCCAGAAATCGTTGATTCCCATACACATCTCGTATTTGGTGGGGATCGTGCAAAAGAATACGCAGATCGTTTAAATGGTATTCCATATGAAGAGATTGCAAAACGTGGAGGCGGAATTCTTTTTACAATGAAAGAGACTCAAAATGCTGGCAATGAAGCACTTTTTGAAATGGCCCGTGAACGAATTCAAAGATTACATTCTTATGGAATTGGGACAATAGAAATTAAATCTGGCTATGGCCTCAGTTTTGAGAAAGAAAAAGAAATCTCATTAGTTATAGCTCGACTTAAAAAACATTTTTCTCCTCAAATTCAGATTTTCAACACCTACCTTGCAGCACATGACGTTCCCAAAGAATTTTCATCTTCTGCTGATTATGTTAAACAGGTGGTATTGCCGCTATTAAAAGAACTTGCTCCGCTTAACATTATTGATGCCGTCGATATTTTTCATGAGAAAAACTATTTCACAGCAGAAGACACTCGGGAATTATTTCAACTTGCTCTAGACTTGGGTATTCCTCGGAAGATTCATGCAGATGAATTAAATTCGAATGGTGGCGCAGAAATCGCTGCTTCATTTTCGGCCTTAAGTGCTGATCATTTGCTTAAAATTTCAGATGATGGAATAGCTAAACTCGCACATTCAACAACAGTAGCAACTCTACTTCCTGGCACAGCATT
>JBILYY010000118.1:0-10533 GCA_044377495.1 Bacteriovoracaceae bacterium
ACGGCCTTAAATGATCCATATCTTCGTGTAGAGGGACTTGAGCTGGGAGCAGAAGATTACATTACAAAACCTTTCGAGCTTAAAGAAATGACTTTACGACTAGACCGGATTTTAAAATCACGTCAGTTTACGCTGCTCAATCCCGAAGAAATGCGGTTTGGAAAAATTACTTTTTGGCCTAAGCGCTTTGAGATCCAAGATAGCGAGGGAAACATCAGCTCTCTGAGTCAAAAAGAGTGCGCAATCGTTGAACTTCTTTTAGAACGTAAAAATGAAGTGGTTTCTCGCGACGAGATGATTGAGAACATTTGGGGGGAGAATAGTTTCCCTACCAACCGAACTATTGATAATTATATTGTAAAACTCCGTAAATGGGCCGACTCTGACTCTGCTGGATCATTAAAGATCACTTCTGTCAGAGGTATTGGATATAAGCTAGAACTCAAAGGAAACTAAGATGGATATTTTTGAAAACCGTAAAGACTTTCTTCCAGTATGGTTCATGCGCCAGGCCGGTCGCTACCATTCACATTATCAGGCGATTAAGAAGAACTCTGATTTTATGACTATGTGTAAAAATCCAGAACTTGCATGTGAAGTAACCTTAGGGCCAATCCAAGATTTTGGGTTTAATGCTGCTATTTTATTTTCGGATTTACTATTTCCTCTAGAACAATTGGGTATGGGTCTTTCTTATCAGTCGGGTCCACCTGTTCTGGAATGGCATCTTCAAAGTCCGGCGGACATTTCCAAACTTAAAATAAAATCACCGGGAAAAGAGTTTTATAAATTTCAAGGCGATGCCTGTAAATTAATTAGAGAACAACTACCTCAAGATGTGACACTCATAGGATTTGTTGGCGCCCCCTTCACTCTTTATACCTACGCAGTGGAAGGCTCACATGCAGGAAACTTAGTGTCTGCCAAACAAGGCCTCTACGATGGACGTTTTGAAGCTTTTACAAACATTTTAATGCCCGAGCTCCTAGAAGAAATGTTGATGCAAGCTAACAATGGTGCGCAAGCAATCGCTTTATTTGATACTGCCGCTGGTGAATTGTGTGTCTCTGATTATAAAGAACTGATCGTTCCAAAAATAACGGCTCTACTTAAGTCCTTCAAAGCTAAATCTCCTAAAACCAAAATCATTTATTATTCTAAGCATACTCAAGCAGGCCATGTGAAAAGCTTGGATCTTTCATGCATTGACGTTATAGGCGTAGACTGGCGTTGTGATCTCGTTGAAATTCAGAAGCTTCTTCCTCCGCAAGTCTTCATTCAAGGGAACTTGGATCCAGCTTGGTTGCATTTACCGACTGAACTGATGGAGAAGAAGGCGAAAGCATACTACGCTGACTTACGTGAGCGTGGACTGGACTTCAAACGTTGGATCGCGGGACTTGGCCATGGTGTTTTGATTCAAACTCCAGAAGAGAATGTGAAACGGTTGGTGAAGATTATTCAGGGACAGAAGCTTTAGGTTCCCACGAAAAAATCTTTAGGAAGACCGGCCTTCTGTAAACGTTCGGCACAGCTTGGAACAAGTCCGGTAAATTTGAACTCTTCATTTTTGAATACGCCTACGTCTTGCATAAGGATTCTATCACCTTCCATATTCGCAATTTCGGTAACGTGAGAAACAATTCTCCTGCCGTCTTTGTCACGACGAATCTGAATGATGAAATCTATCGCTGTAGAGACCTGGTAACGTAATGCTTTGAGAGGTAGGTCATATCCGGAGAGCAAGTATAGATTTTCAAGACGCATAAGACATTCACCTGGCGAGTTGGCATGTACTGATGTCATTGAGCCCTCATGGCCTGTATTCATCGCTTGCAGGAGATCAAAAACTTCTTCTCCACGGCACTCACCTACAATGATTCTGTCTGGTCTCATTCTCAAAGTATTTTTCAAAAGATTTCGAATTGTAAGTCCCTTCTGATCTCCAACCCCCGGCCGGGCCTCAAGCCTGACAACATTTGGTAAATTGAACTGCAATTCACGAGTATCTTCTATCGTAATGATTCTTTCTTTCTGGGGAATTTCCTGAAGAAGTAAATTAAGAAAAGTGGTCTTACCGACACCAGTTCCACCAGCAACAATAATGTTAACTCTTGCTTTGATCAATGTTTTGAGAAAAAACATCCAGTCTGAAGAAAGCCCGAAAATCGCAGGAGACCCATCAAATGTCTTAATACTTTTCATGTAACGGCGAATGGTGATGGCGTGTGTGCTACCGGTATAGTCTTTGTGAAGCAAATTAACACGACTGCCATCCGGTAAATTACCATCCATAACAGGATTTTCTGCATTGAAAATTTTTCGATTGTGCTTGGCAAGCTCCTGACAAAACTCTTCTACTTCTTCATGGGTAAACTTAATATCAATTCTAATTAATTCTCCATCTTTTTCGACGTAGACATTATCAAGAGCATTAATGATGACTTCGGAAATGCCGGTTTTCTTGGCAATTTCATCAAAGAGATCTTTAACTTTATTTTTTGACATATAATTCCCTAAACTTTTTCATAGAGGAACATATCGGGCTCCTCTATGCTGGCACTGTACGCCATTAAATTTTGACACATTATTGCTTGGTCATCTTTTGACATAAGTGAATACATTTCTTCAAACTTCTTTCCAGTAATTAAATGGCTCACTAACATTTTTTCACCTAATGACAAATTCAAGTGAATTAGAATTAAAATCAACCAATCAATACGCTCTGACCGCCCTTGAGAGAGTTTAAGCAGATTGCCGATTTCAGGTGGGATAATAATCTCTAGGAATTTATTATCTTGTTTCTTTTGAAGCTCCAGATTAGAAAACTTGAGATAAAACCCTAAGAGGAAAAGCCGTGAAAAACTATTTACACAATGACTTGAAAAGCGACTTTCGATAGATTTAATATCCTCCACTAAATCCAAGTCGGTCTTGTCAGGATAATCTCCAAAAATGTATTTATAGATATAGACACTGGCCATTCGGTCACGAAAACTAGACCAGCCCAGCACGATCATGACCCGCTCAAATCCCCGACCGTCATCAAATTCTTTAAATGCCGTTTCCAAAATTGAACAGAGGGCCTTATTGGGAGAAATAATGTCCAAAATAGGATCTGAAGTATTTTTGACTGATAGATTGGATTTTAAAAGAGTGACGAACTCTCGAGGCAGGTTTACGAATGGAAAATGCAGCTTAATCATATTCTCCGACCATTTTTATCCGAAAGAGTCTTTTACCTACTTAATTAAACCACGACAGATGGCCAAAACCTAGGAATAATGAACATATGAGTTTGCCCGTCTACCAGCATATTAATATCAAGAGTGCCCAGTTAGAAGATTTAAAGAATTTTCTAAATCTCGAAATGAATTTAAAGCATCCGGTGGCACTAAATCTGACCCGTCTCGAATTAGATCAACAAAGAGAAATGGCAGGCCTTATAGAGAACTACTTTTCCACAAATAACATCTCCTTCAAGTTTCCCTATCCCGTATATCTGGTAATGGCACATCAAAGAACTATTACCAATATGCCCGCGGTACGAGATATCTCTGAATTGCCACGTTTCTTCACTCAAAAAGAATCAAAGATAAATGTGAAGGAATCGCATTTACTTGGCCGAAACAAATTAATTCAGCAGGAAATTAAGAATACAGATCCAGAACTCACCCAGGAAAGCATTCAGAATTACGGCAAATTTCATAGAGAGATTTATGAGCTTGAAAAAGAACGCCTTTTCTATCGTTCCATATTAAATAGGCTTTTCAAGGCAACCACAAATGGATAAAAAACGATTGGTAAAGAACTTGACTCCTGAAGAGCTAAAAGGTTTTGAAGAATTCATTGACGGCGAATCAGTTGATACCGACTTCCTTCCACGTGGACCTCAAAAGAAAGATGCTTCATACGAACACTTTACTTTTCTTACCAACGACTCAGAACGCTTAATTAGACAGAAAGAGTTATTAAAGAATAAAGTGTCGTTTGCAGCAAAGTATGAACAAGGTGAAAAGTTAATTCAAGACCAGCAAAAAGAAATAGTTCTTTTAAAGAAAAACATTTTCGAACTCAGCAATAAGCCTGGCACACCCTATATGAAATCGATTAAAGAGATTTTCGATTCTTTTTTTGCGCCACCACAAAGTTAATTATTCGTGTAATTGAGAAGTATCGGACCACCAATGTGTTTAAAATCCTCTTCGCTCATTCCTTCAATTTCATAGCCATTCAATTGTTCAATCATAATCTGATAAAGATATTTATCAAAACGAGGGATTTGATCCAGTCCAAATTTCTCAATAAAAAGAACTGTCCTCTCACGTAAGATAGGATCTTCCTCGCCCTTTATTAAATACTCTTGCCCAGATTTTGTAAAAAACTTCTGATAAAACGTCTTAAGTTCCGATATGGTTACGCCCATTTTTCCCGCAGAGGATTCTTGAAAATGTCCGCCAGCAAAATTAATGAAGCTAGAAATCATTATCGCTTCGAAATCAATATTATCAACTTCGTAGTTTAAATAGAACTGATCATTTAAAAGGCCTTCTGATTTTAACTTTTCAAGACTGTTAAAAAAGGTATTCACAAATGGAAGGGCCATTGTGAAAGTATCTGCAGCTTCATTCCAAAGCTTGTAAGATTCGAGGTTAGATATTTCAAGGGGTTTTGAACTCCCATCAAATTTATATTTTGCCACTTCCTCGTGTGAGTTCTCAATAAATGCATTCCAATATAATCCTAAGAAGTACCCAAAATCATCTTGCTCAAATGGTGTATCGCCCATGCCCTTCTTCATTTTTTTACGAGTAGCTTCAATCAGGCTGTGGCCTATCTTATACAAGTCCATAAAATCAAAAGTCGAAAATATTATCTTATCTTTTGAGACTTGAGATTTAACGTATTCAAATCCAAGTTCAAGACATTGACGTGTTTGATTACCAACCCTCGACATCGCCGTTGAACCACTTTTTAGGGCATCATCCAAAGTCATTCGCGCATTTACCAAGCGAACAAAATTGAAATGCAAATACTGTGCACGAGCATTGTCCGAGATTGCATTTAGGGCCTGCTTGATATTGTCCATGCCATGCTGATAAGGAACAAGCGTACTAGCATGAAGGCTCTGATTCGCAGAGAGCGAATCAAGTTGACCGGTGAAGGCTTTCTTTTGTTTTATAAAATCATCAATCTGGGCCAGAGAATAAAAATATGAGTTATATTCAAGGGCATCAAAATAATCGACGAAGCCAAAATCTCTTAAACGATCTTTCTTTTGAAGATATATGTCCTCTTCCATGATGTGATAAGAGTCGACAACCATTTTGAACAAAAAAGCATAGGCATACTCGACACCAATGTCAGAATAAAGCCGTCTGATCATTTCTTTTAATTCTTGAACTAACTCGAAACCGTCTGGGTAGGCTATTAACAATTGATTATCTTCAGTAAGAAAATAGTTATCATCCTCAGGGTACATCGGATCATCAACATCAAAAGTATCGATAGTGAATTGATTCTTCATGCTAAGAAGGAAGTCCTCACTCTTTACATATTCTAAAATGACATCATCGTCAGGACACCGAGCGTAGACTTCCATCCAATACAAAACAGCTTGTGGATCAACCAGGTCTTTTTGCCATAAATCAATGTCTCTAAGGGATTGCCGTTGTTCGCTAGAAAGTTTTGGAAGAATCAGTGCGACCTGATCCTTAGAAGTGTTCTTTAATGAGACATAAAGAGGCTGTATCGGGATCATGGATAAATCCGTTCCACCCTCAACTAGTTTTTCGATGTCTTCAAATTTTTTGTAGGACTGAGCTTCATACAATAGTTGGCTTAATAGATCTTTCTTGACCCCTACTTCATTCATGCTCAAACCCTCTTCAATTTTTATGGACTTTGTACTCTCTTTTTGACTTTTTGGCCAATGACCGTAGCCAAAACACTGTGCATCAAGTTAAAATACCAGGTATGACACACATCCATCCGCTGAGCATGAAAACAGTCCCTGATCTGGCTTTAGTAAAGGCAGGTTTTCCGGACATAAAAACCCTTTTGTTTGACATGGATGGGACTCTATTTGATACAGAAAAATATCACACTTTATCTCTTCAGTGCATAGGTAGAGACCAGAACATTCGACCTCCCTTCGGTCCCAAAGAATTACATGAGCTGATGATGGGCAAGGCAGATCATCTGTTATTTGAATTGATTAAGGACTGGCCAGGATTTCCAAAGAAATGGGACGTTCAGGCCTTCGTCAGCGAAAAAAATCGTTATTTGCTAGATATCTTGAAGAAAGTGGATGCGACAACTTACTTTCCTCTAGCAATGAAGAATCTGCTAAGTGAGGCAAGGTTGGCAGGACTTCAAATTGGACTTGTCACTTCTTCTGAGAAAATTATCACTGAAGAACTTTTAAAATTAACCAAGCTTGACACCTTTTTTGCTTATGTTCTTACTTGTAACGATTCAATTAAAGTAAAACCAGATCCATGGCCATACCTAAAGGCCATGTCATATTTTGAGGCAGTGCCTGAGACGACTCTTGTTTTTGAAGATTCTTTAATAGGACTCGAAGCGGCCAGATGCGCCGGTGCCCATTTAATAAAAGCAGAATGGTATTAGGGTCTAACGAGATAAATTTGCCACTGCTTACCAGTTGATTCGTTATTAATAATTCTTATTCGTTCAACGTTTGTTTTAAAATTTGAATCAATTTCATTTGAGACATAGAATTCATCACCAATGATATTGAGCATATTATAAAGACCAGTATGTTCTTGCATATCAATCATAAATTTAACAAATAAAAGAGGCACGGGACCCTCCTTTGAACCTAACTTGTCATAGGTAACCATTTCGGTTAACGCTTCTCTGCTCATAAATTTCTTTAATTTACCTGAAAGATTATTAATCATATTAAGCGTGAAAACATAATCATACTTAAGTTTAAGCATATCAACTTCAACTTCCTCAAGATTTTGTGCCTGACGAATTTCGGCTGCTTGAAGGAAGGCACTTTTAACTGGCCCAGTGGTTTCAACGTACTCTTTTTTCTTAAAAACAGGCTCAACTTTAGGTTCCACTTTCTTAGCAACAATTACTGGCGCATCAATTTTCTTTGGAATGATTATTGGAACCACTGCTTCTTCTGCATCGAGTGCCGCAATCTTAAATGGCTGCTCCATGACATATAGGTTCGTTAGCCCCTTCTCAACAAATTCTTTACCCGATCCATAAAAGAAGACCCTTCCTTGGATGAAACGTTCTTGATATTGATTATGTAAATGGGCCCTAAGAGTTGTGAAAAGAGTTGGTAAAATTGGATATTTTACCTCCTTATGGGCCATGACTTCGGTGAAACGTCTTAGGCAACCAAGGGCTTCAAGCTGTTTATTATATGTATTTATAATGTTAGAAATTCCAATAAGATTATAGGCATCTGTACTTTCCGATACTCCGTAAATTTCATCAATTTCAGAACAAATCAAATTCATTAATGATTCATCCTGTTCACAAACTTTCTTAAAACGAGACTCCAGGTCCTTGGGCTCGCATTTACCCTTACATTCGGAATCAAGTCGATAATGAGAGTAGTACTTAAAATCTTTACTGGAAAAATCTTTCCACCAATCGCTTTTTATATAGGTTTTCGGTAAAGATTCTTCAAATTTAGGTTTGTGCGTTTTCAGAAGCCCAATAAATTTTTTCATCTCAGCATTTTTAGGTCTGCACTTATCTACAAATTTAGAAAAATCAAAATTACAGCCCTTGTTCTGAATAAAATGCTTAGACACCATATTCAAATGCCACTGGCCTTCCAGAAGGTAACTCAGAGTTAAAAGGCGGTATGAATATCTAATGACATCAAAATGCTCCGACAAAAGTTCGTTCGAGCAAATCATTCCTCCGCCAAGTTCAGATTTCAGAAAAGTACTGAAATCCTTTTCACGATTAAAAATATAATCCTGAAAATAGTTCTGAAAGAAAAGCTCATCTTGAAATGCCATCTTTCCTTGGTAGAAATCCATGAAGATCAGCGGCTGCCAACGACTTGAATAAGAATCAAGTCTCTTCTCTCCGAGATATCCCTCTGAGTGAATGCGATCCATTTTGACCTGTCCCTGGACTGGTAATATCAGGGACAGAAAGATTAAGAATTGAACCAAAATAATGTGAACCATGGTATGTAGGTTATCATAATGAGGGCAATTATCATTAGTAATAAAAAGGGAATACTGGCCCTGTAAAGCTCCAGAACTGGTCGATTAAACCTAAAAGAGCTTATAAAAAGATTAATCCCTACAGGCGGTGTTATATAACCAATTTCAAGGTTAGTTAAAAAGACAATCGCCAGATGAAGCGGATTCACACCAAATTGCTCAGCAATCGGGACAATAAGTGGTACCACGACAATAATGGCACTAAAAATATCCATCAAACAGCCAACGACGAGCAAAAATATATTGAGCACGAGGAGAAAAAGATATTTATTAGTAATGAGCGTGCTCATTGTGGCCAATATCTTCATTGGTATTTCTTCATCAACAAGATAGTTTGTTAGGCCAAGCGCACAACATAAAATCAATAAGATCGCCCCGACGAGCGTTAAGCTATCTACTATGACTTTGGGGATGTCTTTGGACATCGAAAGGTCTTTGGTAACAAAAACGTTGATGATCAGAACATAAAAAGCAGAAAGTGCTGCGGCTTCTGTCGCCGTGACGATTCCCCCATAGATACCACCTAAAACGAAAATGGGTAGTGGTATTTCAAAGCGAGCTTCCCAAACCGAAGCCTTAAGCTCCTTAATAGAAAAGACATGTTTTAGTTTATTAGGATTATTGCGTGCCTTGTAAATTGAATACGAGCCAAGAACAACCATCAGGAGAATTCCGGGAAAAAGCCCAGCTAGAAATAGATCATCAATATCAACTTTTGCTATGATGCCATAAAGGATAATTGGGAGACTGGGTGGAAAGAGTAGACCTAAAGAACCACAGGTAGTGATTAAACCCAAAGTGAACTTTTCGGAGTAACCTTCCTCAATAAGTATCGGATAAAGAAGTCCACCAAGGGCAATGATGGTGACTCCAGAAGCTCCTGTAAATGCTGTAAAAAAAGCACAGATAAATAAACAGACTATTGCAGTTCCCCCAGGAATCCATCCCAAAAAGGCTTTAGATAACCGCAAAAGTCTTACAGGTGCTTTTGATTCCGCCAAAACATAACCTGCGAAAGTAAATAATGGGATAGTAATAATGGTCGGCGCTCCGGCCAATCGATAAATTTCGACCGAGACTGCAGAAAGTTCGATCCCGCTAAAATAAAATGCGGAAAGTGCCAGTGCCGACATAACGGTAAAAATGGGAGCACCAAAAAGGGCACAAATGATAATAGTAGAGTAAATGAAAAAGCTCATTTCTCACCGCCATTCAGGATTCCAATTATCAGTTGATTAAAAAAACGTAGAGAGATAAGTCCCATTCCAAAAGGAATAATTCCGACCAGTGTCGCTGAATGCAGATTAAGAAAGCCTGGTACCCCGAACTCTTTTTCCACCAGATAAAAATCCCACCCCGATTTGGTGAGGGCAAGACAAACGATAAGACAAAACATGGAAATTAAATTTTTATGCAGCCAATGAACTATTTTCGAATGGGATATTTCAATTAACTTGGTAAGAAGATCCACTTTAATGTGAAGATTCTTGCTCGTTGCCAGAGAGCCTCCTAAAAAAGCCGAAAGAAAAACGAGGTGACGGATTAAAGGGTCAATCCACATAAAGCTTGAGCCGAGCCATCTTAAAACGATGGCAAACATGGCCAGACTTAAAATAATAAAAAGACAGGCAACCAATCCATAGCGACTAATCCTATCGAGGACATCATCAAATATCGAAATTGCTTTCATCTATTTCGCTTCTTTATTAAGCATCTGAATGACTTGAGAAGAGATATATTTGTCTTTTACTTTCTCAATAACAAGATCTCTAGCAGCTGCAGCCTTGATATAATCAGCTTTGGGAAAAGAAATAAATTCGACTCCACCCTTCTTCAGTTGCGCCCTCGCGACATTGTTTTCAATAGCATTTTTGACATTGGCATCGTCTACAAACGTCTTCGACAATGCGAGAATTTTTTGCTGATGTTCAGGTTTAATTTTAGACCATATTTTATCTGAAACCATTAGAGCTCCAAGAGAGTTGGCGGTAGGAAAATCGACAAGATACTTAATCTTTGTGTGCCACTGAAGTGCGAGAATAGCTAAAGGTGGAGCGTAGGCCGCATTAATGATTCCTGTTGAAAGTGAAGAAAGTACATCAGGAATAGCAAGGGGAACCGAGATCAGACCTAAGGATTCTAACATCGCCTCTACCAATTGATCGCCTTCCCAAGACCACATTTTAACACCTTTAAGCTCTTCAAGGTTTGAGATTTTTTTTGTTGAGACAACATAAACGTGCCCAATCTCATAAAAGCCAAGATTGATGAATCCCTTTTTCTTTAATCCTTGATTAAACTG
>JBILYY010000119.1:0-10532 GCA_044377495.1 Bacteriovoracaceae bacterium
TCGCCGTTAAATATTCGGGATTATTCACGTCAGACAAGTTTAACAAGAAGTTCTTTCCTAAAAAAGAACTGGCAAAAGAAATTGTGTTTGAAGGGTTAGAAGAAGAAGCCGATTTTAAAATCCAAAACAATTTTTTGATCACAAGAGATGAAATGCTCATACATTTTGCAACTCCAAAATGTCTTGCCGTCGAAGAAAGTTACTTCTGTGACAGGATACCATCTCTGAAAGAAGCACCATCAGGTGTACTCAAGGTAGACCAAAACTTAATCATGTTTGTCGACGAGAAAGAGTGGACAGGTCAAACAATGAAGCTGCTTAATTCCCGTGTTGCTGCAAAAACGCTTTTCGAAGAGTCCATAAACGAGGCATTCATTAGTAAACTAAATTTTATAACTTTCCTCGAGACTTCTGTTAATTCATTGCTCGATGCGAGCCATCAAAATTCGAATTTTTATTTCGTTTTTTATAAAGTGAAAGATGGGAAACCAGAACTGACGACCTTTTTTGCAACTAAAGGGACTATCGTTCCGGTCTTAGTTACAAAATACACAGAAAAAAGTTTAAAAAGTATTAAAGACTTTAGTGCATATATTCTTTCTTTAGATAAGTTTTACCATCAGTATTAGTTCTACTCGCTGCTAGATGGCCGCATTAGAAATTGGTACCATACTTGCTCCTTATTTCTTTGTGCACGATCTAAAACTTGATTCAATCCTTTTATTAATGCTTATCTCTTCTTGTCATGAGAATTTCAGTGGTGGAAGTCGTGTGGAAGCTCCTCCACAAGAAGAAGAGCAGGTTGCTCCAGTCCCGCGAGAATTCAGGACTCGCTTAAATAACACATTATTAATTGAGGGAAATATATGTCGAGGAAATGAAACAACCGAGGCTTATGGACATGGAAGTCTATGCAACGCTGGTCAGTATTTAGTTTACGTTGATAATGTGAACATTTGCGATGAGTTTGGGCGGTGTACGGATTATGTAGTTATCCCAATTGTAGCTTCGCTCGAAAATATTGATGCCGGCTCAACCGGTGTTTCTACATTTATAATTGCTCCAAAAAGTCCTATTACGAGCACCCAAAAGAACATTCTCGATAACGTTCTTTTGAACTCTGACATCTATGGTAACGGGACAGTTTTCTTTAAATAATCATTCAAAAACATGATCTATCTTATATTTAAGGCCAAGTCTCAGGCATATGATTCACGTATAACAAGAACTCACTTCAGGAGGAATCAGATGTCATATTATTCACTATGGATTGATACAGAACACGCTTTTGTTTATAAATTTTCACCCAATGGTATTGAAGAAACAAAAGTTGAGGCACATGGGACTAAAGAGCATGGTAAAATCGCCACTGATAAGTTTTATCATGAACTTGCTCAAAAATTGATCAATGCAAAAGAACTAGTTATTATGGGACCAGGGATAGCTAAGGATCAATTTAAGCACCACTGTGAAAACCATCATCACCAAAACCTGGCCAAGGCCATCGTGGGCGTGAAAGTCATGCAAGCACAACCTACGAAAGCGATGATGCTTGAAAAGGCCAGTGAGTTTTTTGAAAATTATCATACTTGGACTAAAAACTACTGAGTAACTTTGGTTTCATAGTCTTTCCTTTCCTTCTCAAGATAAGCTCGAATCTTTTGAAGGGAAGGCATATTCTTCAGACAATTTAAAACATCTGCTTTTGTTTTTTGAATCTTCAAACCAGCAAAGCTCTTTTGATTTAACCCTGGATTTCGATCCAGAACTTCTTGATAGAAATCACATTCACATTTCTTTAAGCAATTTGTGCGAACATTGGAAATCTTGGATTGATCCCATTTAGGTATTTGAGACGCGACCTCTGCGACTTTTTCATCCCAAAGGGGATGCAGGGGAAGTATAAGAGTTTTGGCCGACTCAGGGTCAACGATAAGATTCTTTTGGTGCTCTATCGTATCTTCCGGCCAATCAATAATTGCCGTAAGGGCATTTGTAGCAGCAATAACTTCTTCGGGCGAAAAATACTCTGCCCCGCTCTTTAATGTTGCGATCGAAGTTTCGTTTGACTTACATGAAGCCAAAAGAAATACAAATAATCCAATCCTAATCAAGGCTGACAAGTTGCAAGCCCCTTGTTCAATTGATCAATAACGGCCTGAACAGAACAGACATTGATTTTTTGCTCTTCAAAATAATCCATTAGTAGCTCAGACGCGATTACAGATTGGGCATGAATATCATGAAAAAGCACGACTCCACTATTTTTTGATGTAGCTTTCATTTGCTTAACAGCACGATTAAAAATACTTGTAGGATTCTTATCCTGCCAATCGAGCGTGTCAACGTTCCAGAAGATATGGACCATGCCATGCTCAGCAATCTTTGCCCGAATTGAAGAAGAGCTAACTCCAGCTCCGTAAGGAAGACGGAAAAGTTTAATTGTTTTACCAAGCTTCGCTTCAATAATTTTCTTCGCACCACCGATTTGTTTTTCAAGAGCGATAGGGCCAACTTTAGTTAATTGAGCATGGTCATAAGAGTGACTGGCGATATCCATTCCAGCATCGACAACAGATTTTGCAGTAGTTGGAAGACCTTCAACTTGTTTGCCTAACATGAAGAATGTGGCCTTCATATTATGGGCCTTAAGATTTTGTAAAACAGTAGGTGTTGTTTTCCCACCAGGTCCATCGTCATAAGTTATTGACCAAGTATTGGCCGGAAACCCACTGCCAGTAATATTACCAGCCGAACCAGCATTAGGATAAATAGTATCACTACTAGTTGTGCGATTTCGCTTCGCTATCCGGTTAAGCTTTCTCATCTCTTTTGATATTCTCTTAACATCAGATTTGAAGGTTTTGAAATCCTGATCTAATGCTTGCTCATTAAGCACCTGGTTTAAATCATCTTCATTAACATCATATTCATTATGCCCTTTAAAGAGCTTCCACTTCTTACCTCGAAGAAGAGCCATTTTCTTATGAAAACTTGCTACAACTTCTGGATTGTTCTGAGTAATACTTGAATCCTCACTGATCATTTTCAGCTCATCCCGCACTACAATTTGTTTTTCTCTTAGATTCGCCAAAATAAGATGTTTTAGATTTTCAGGCATTGCTTTGTGTTCAGATGTTGTCCCATCTAAAAATTGTTCAATGTTTTTTAATCCCTCACTCGCATTGGCCTTTTGATTTTCACTATATTCGGGTAATGCATTTACCATTACGAGCATTAAATACATTTCACTGATGCTCTCCTCAGATTGATCCACAATTTCACGAATCGTTTGAAGCTCACTGTACGACTCAGACTCCATTGCCGATGCAGGGTTTTTATCAAGAATATTATCAAAATCATTAAGTAGAACCTGACCTAAAAGATAAGAATGAAAAATTCTTTTAAGTGTTTTTCTCACAATCCGTGCAGAGAAGTCGGTCCCACTGGCAATCGCTCTGGTGCCTTTTGTAAACTGGTGTGGCTCTTGGGCAACCTTATGATTTGTGGAACACGAGATAAGGCAGCTTAGTATTAAGAGATTTAAATTTTTCCATGATTTCATTTCACTTCCCCTTAGGAGATCAAGATTTGAATTAAATTGTAATGGAATTAAATAAAAATCCCTATCAGAGTAAAATGTTCCTGATGGAAAGACTGATCGAGCTGGTCAGTCTTTTTTACATTTTAAATCGTTGTAATTACCCGAGGCTATAAAATTATTGGCACAAAATTTATTGGCCTCAAACGATGTATGCAGCTTATCTACAAAGTAGAGCTCACCATTTTTTGGATCAATTTTAGAAAGACAATCTTTGGGATCGTAGATTAAACAGTTTTTATCAATAGTACATTCATTTTCCAAAAGCTTATTTATCTTATCAGTGCATAAACTCAGATTCAAAATATTGTATCCGCTGGGGCTGGATATACCTTTAGGTAGTTTACCCAAAATCATGGGAATATTTTTATCTTGATACATCTTGATAAAATTCTTGGTACTTGCTTCAAAATTCTCATCGCACTCATTTCTGGCGGCATCCCAAAAAAAGAGATCAATACCAATAACAATTGATGGAAGATCAGTCGGCAGGGTGTGATTCTTTAAAGACTCCACGCTCCTGGCCCCACCCTTTGCAATATTAGTAATCTTAGCACCTGGACTTAAAGTTTCAGCTATGAGGCTTGCTGTTCCTCCGGGATTGGCCTTGTAGCCTTGAGTAAGACTTGCTCCAACTAAAAGTGGCTTACTAAATGTGCATACGGCATTGGCCAAGTTTGATGGCGCATCGTCTCCATCCTCACAGATTTGAGTGGGTCTGGCCTGGACCTGAAACACATACGCCAAAACAAGGACTAGAAGGGTAAGCTTGATCATTAATGCAACTATCGGATAATTTGGTTGGTTTCTTAAACTAACTCTCCAACAAAACTAATTTGTGTATTAATTTCTGGTGCTTCATAAATTGATCCAGATACAAATCAAACCATTCAACTCCCAAGTACTTTGCCTTAATGTGCAGCTGCACCTCTAAAAAGTTATCTCTCAAAAAAGGCAAATAAGCTTCGAGGGCCCCTGAGTAAACCCCCAAGACTAAACTTGGTGGGGCGGTATTCAATAAAACATACAAGTCAGAAACGGATTTAACCTTGGCAAAAGAATCAATAAAATTATCCAAATTGGGCACTGTTTTAATGCACATCCCAGGATAAAAAAATTCATCCATCTCAAAACCATCTATTTTTTTCGACCTTAAGACTAAAGTAAATGTTGGCCTCTCAAGATAAATTAACTGATGGATCATTTTATCACTACCAAGTTGAATAAGTTCAACTTGGTTTGAATCGATAATATCTTTTGACACTAAACCTAGTTCACCTTCTGACATAAAATCAGTTAGAAGCCTATGCTGCTGAAAATTCCACTTGAGATGCAAGGCCCTGCCCTGAATTAATCTGAAGGCACCACTAAACTGGTGACAATGGCAATTCGTAATGCCTTCCGGCCAATAGTGAATATTGAGAGAAATGTGTTCATTGCCAAATATTCTGATGATGTTGGAAAACTTGTTCTGCTCATAAACGGTGGTCAGCTCATTTATCATGCCCTGATCCACGAGGCCTAAAACTTCAAAAGCAATCTTTGAAAAAAGGAAATAGTCGTAACCGCCTTGGGCCAGGCGGTTTTCTGCAAGTAAGAAGAGAGACTCTAAAGAATTTTTAATACACTTATCATAGGTGTGCTGGACCTTAATGTAAATCAGACTTCCTTTTTGAGAAGCTGCCTCCTATACTTGATCAATGATCTCACTAGTTCTTCTTCCCATCTCAGTTATCGCTGGCTTTATTGGTTCAATACTTGGATTGGGTGGAGGTGTAATCATCGTTCCAGTTTTAACTTTGGGCTTCGGTGTTGATATTCGCTACGCAGTTGCCGCAAGCTTGATTTCAATCATAGCGACTTCATCGGGAGCCGCTGCAAGTTTTCTTAAAGATCACCTGACTAATTTACGTTTAGCAATTGTACTTGAGATTGGTACTGTCTTCGGTGCCATGTCTGGTTTTTTACTTTCAAGCTCACTCAAATCCTCCTCTCTCTTTTTGTGTTTTGGAGGGTTTCTTTTATTTTCATCGGTTATGATGTTTCGGCAAAAAAAAGACCCGCGTGCTGAAACGAACCATCCCTGGTCTGAAAAATTAGGACTAAATTCTAAATTTCCCGAGAAGGGTGAGTGGATTCATTACAAAGTCGCTAACGTGCCTTTTGGTTTAATCAGTATGTATGTTGCCGGGATTTTCTCTGCATTGTTAGGTATTGGAAGCGGTATCTTTAAAATCATGGCGATGGATGGGGCGATGAAGATTCCCATGAAAGTTTCATCGGCCACTTCAAACTTTATGATCGGTGTCACTGCCAGCGCCAGCGCTGGAGCTTATTTTTTAAGAGGTGATATCAAACCAGAAATTGCCTCTCCTGTGGCCCTTGGAATTATTGTTGGAGCTTGGATTGGGGCAAGGGTAATGCCCAAACTCAATGCTGCTTTAATTAGAAAAATCTTCATTGTCGTCATGATAATTGTTGGCATTCAAATGATCATGAAAGGACTAAGATGAAAGACCTGGAAACGATGGAACTCAAGATATCCAAATTTTTAAGAATTGGTGTTATCCTTGCAGGCGTCATTATTGCTATTGGTTGGGTCATGTCTTTCAAACCGGATTCGGATCCGTTTGCCAATCTTCAAACTTATTCACCTTTCAATTTAGTTGATAGCCTTCAGATGCATGCTATTTTACAAAACTGGGGTAAAATTATTTCTTACTTCGGTCTCACAATTCTGATTAGTTTACCTATTACCAGAGTTTTTCTTTCGGTTTTACTTTTCATCAAACAAAAAGAAAAAGCAATGGCCCTCATAGGGGCCATTGTCTTAATCGGTCTAATTTTAAGTTTTAGTCTTGGTGTTGAAGCTTAGAAACTTATCTTCATCATGTACTGAAGGCATTTTTCATCTTTATCTTTCAATTGAAATCGGTTCAAGAAATAAGCATACTCTAATCCAACTTCTAAGCGATCCTTCTTACCCCACAGACCATAACCCAGGTCATATAGTAATTGTGGTTGAGTTGTAAGGTAGCGACCGCGCTTAGCAAAAACTGCGTTGTCAGGATCCTGATCTCCGTCCCAAGGTGAAGTCGCAAAAAATCCTGTAAATTTATAGTGATTCCAACGCCCATAATCCCATGTCATTTGCCAGAATCCACCTATTTGAATTCCAACTCCTCTATCATTAGGGTTATCTCGGAGGACAGTGTTTAAAGAAACAAAATCAAAGCCAGGAACGGCTATGTCATACTGGAGACCATAGAAATAGTTTTGAAAATTATTTACTCCACTCCCAGATCCATTTTCAATTTCTAATCTTAGTGAAACGTCTTTCAGTGCACCATATTCAATTTTTTTTCCGGAAACTTTTGAAAAACTAACAGTAGTTGAAATCCCACCGAAGAACTGGTTTGAAACCGGCTCTCCACCAAAATCATGAAGATTTGGATCTTGATCATCAGTCGTTGGTTCAGTGATATCATAGTAAAAGAAAACAGTACCAAGTTCCCACATGGAAAAATTCTCGATTGTCAGAGTCGTCTTATCTTCTCTGTAACCTATATCATCGCGAAAATTGTCACCCTTTAAAAGCGAAACACTTACAGCAAAAGCTGAGGTTCCTAGTGTCAGACCCAATAAGGCCGCGAGAATCTTATTCCGCATGAATAGCTCCTGAATTGTTTTCAATTCTTTATCAAAACAATCAAGAAATGGGGAGTCTCAATTTGTGGAAAAAGTGTCCATCATACCCTGGCCAATTATTCGTGATAAGCTATTGATGGACGATCTAGGAGGGATATATGACTAAAATTATGATGATTCTTTGTTTAGCTTCTTTAGCGAGTTGTGCCCCTCAAAGAGGCCCTGCTTCAATTGATGGGAACCCCGTAGCCTATGATTCCATGGCTTTAGGAAATGTTAAAGCGAGTGCCGTGAAGAGAGCTGATAATAAGGATGTTTGTTTTGATATAAAGCTTCTGGCCAAGGACGTAAAACCTGAACAGGCCCAAGTTTCAAACTGGACGCTTGCATGGGTTGATCAAAATAACCAAACTCATGCACTCCCAATAACTCATAGAGACCCTGCTTCAGCACCTCAGGGTGGAGCCGTTGTGGCACCATATGGAGCTTATACTGACTACGCAAATAACTTCACAACATGTGTTCCTAAAACAGAGCTTGAAAATGTGAAGGGAATAGTTCTAACTCCTAAGGATCTTCCTTACTCTAAGAAAGATGGTCTGAAGTTAAATTGGAACAACTAAAAGGCGATTCGCACTCAGTTCCTTTTGGGTATTTTATTTGGTTTTTCGGTTTTACTGGGGCCCATCGTTTTTATTACGGGAAGCCTCTAACCGGAACACTTTGGTTTTGCACTCTGGGCTTACTAGGCGTTGGATGGATCATAGATTTTTTTCTTATTCCATCTATGGACCGCAAAGCTGATCTTAAGTACAAAGACGGCCCCATCAATTACAACATTGCCTGGATTTTACTTGTGTACCTTGGAATTTTTGGTGTGCATCGATTTTATATGGGCAAATGGATTTCAGGAATCATTTGGCTCTGTACCGGAGGACTCTTCACTCTCGGATGGCTTTACGATTTCTGGACTCTTAATCAGAACATTTCAGAGCAAAATCAGACTATGGATTCAGGTTCAAGATGAGTTCAAAATTGATCATGCATTTATCTGAAGTTCGAGCGATGCCAGTCATTACGCTAGAAAAACTCGTTGATAGTCTTAAGGACAAAGCACTAGTTGTCGTTTGTCTGATTGCGATTCTCCCTTTCATGCAACCCATTCCTCTTCCTGGGCTCTCAACCATTCTTGGGTTCGTGGCCTTTATGCAGGGACTTAGTTTAATGTTTTTAAAAAAGCCGATGCTTACCAAAAGAATGAAAGAAATCAATATCACTCATGAAAAGTTTGAACAGATTTACAAGGCAGCTGAGAAGTTTACAAAAATTACTGAAAAAATTTCGGTCTTTAATCACCCATGGACAAATTCGAGAGTAAGTCATGTCATCTGTGGTCTTTCAATAGTACTTTCTTCTGCATTTTTGTCACTACCGTTGCCTATTCCTATGTCGAACTTTGTGCCAGCGCTAAGCATTGCTTTGATTTGCTTGGGACTACTTGAAGAGGATATCTTCCTCGTAATTATCGGCTTGAGCATAACTTTTGCGGTTCTTTGGATGGGGCTTTTCTCATATCATTTGATTGCAGAAAAATTCCCCATCTTATTCTAAGATTTTTACGGCTTAACTTCATCCAACGAACAACCAGTGTTACCAGTCAAAGAGATTGATTCTTCTTTAATTTCTACAGTTTCTTTAGCCTTCTTATCACAATCAGCTTCTTTTTTTTCTTCCGCTTTAACGTCTGTTTTGGTTTTAGCGGGATCGGCTTTCAATCCAAGTTTATCCCAGCTGTGGACTGGAAGAGTTTTGGCTGGTGAAGATGTTCCAGCATTACAACCTAAAGTCAGGGCCAAAAGTGACAAGGCCAAAATAATTTTCATAACTAATCCTTGCTATAATTGAGAGCTTTTCTCGTAATAATAAATCGATACCACGTTCTTGGAAGAATACTTATCAAGCGAACAAACGATGCCATGATAAATGGAAAAGCATAAATCATTTTCTTTTTTTCAATCGCACGAGCAATTTTAATTGCAGCTTTTGGGGCCTTCATAAGAAACGGCATTGAGTGGCTATTGCTGTCAGTGAGAGGCGTTTCCACAAATCCCGGACAAATAGTAGTAACAGCAATATTAAATTGCTTTAGGTCCAAATGAAGGGACTCTGCATATTTTTGAACTGCTGCTTTAGTTGCACTGTAGGCCGAAACTCCAGGCAGGCCGTTATATCCAGCAATGGAAGAAATTGCGACCAACTGCCCTTTTCCATGTGGAATCATGACATCCAAAGCTGCTTCAAACGAGTACATCACACCCAGAAGATTAATATTAACCATCTTGTAGCTATATTCAAAATCCGGAATTTTAGTTTTAAATTTATATCCAATTCCTGCATTGGCAATCAACAGATCAAGTCCAATACTTTTAGAAAAGTCCTTAACAGCGGCCTTTAAATTAATTCTGTCTGAAACGTCGACGCTGTAAAAAGAGATGTTGTCTCGATTCGCGGTAAAACTATCTTCAAACTTCTGGCGGTCACGACCACACACCCCTACTTTCCACCCTCGTGAAAGGTAAAGCTTGGCCAGCTCCATCCCGATGCCGGTGGTTCCACCGGTAATAAAAACAGCTCTCATGAATCTCCTTTAAGCCTGAAAATCATAGCACAAACCCGGGATTGAAACTACAAATGCCGCATGACGAAATACGCTTTTCTAGGGATTTGGTACTTGACGAGGGCACACAGTGTCTTTATATTTGGTACTCGAATTTACTCCGCGGGGGAGTAGTTAAGCTGGTTATAACGTCTGCCTGTCACGCAGAAGGCCGGGGGTTCGAGTCCCCTCTCTCCCGCCATTTTCAAACCTACATAGATATCTGACCTTACACGAGTTTTTCGAAAATTCTTACGACATTTTGGTATTTTTGGGTGCGGTGGGATTCAGCCGAAATAAATAATACTCATAGCTGTCACTGGTGAGTTCGATGTTGCATCATAAAAAAAAGCACCTCGAAAGGTGCTCAATAATTATTTGCGTTTAAATTCAAGTTTTGTTCAGCAAGTTAGATTTTAAATCCCATCAAAGGCGATATCAATTCCAACCTCATAATCATTATTGTTGTAGGCTTGAATGTCGAGAAGATACTCAGAATATGACTTTTTTAAAGCGGCATAATGATTTCCGAAAATAGCTTGGACTCTGGACTTGTAATTAATTTTAATTATTTCGAGTTGTTTCTTAAGAAATGTATACTTTATTCGATCATGCATTTGCAGTTCA